>NZ_JAFBKA010000043.1:0-49833 GCF_022760795.1 Pseudomonas sp. BP01 | reverse complement strand
GATCGTGGGGCCGCGTCGCAGCCCATCGCGACACAAGGCCGCTCCTACAGGGGATCTAGACAGGCCTTGGGAGGCGCCACAGGCAGCGAAAGTCTGAATTTTCTGTTTCACTGTCAGCATCAATTGCGAAGACAAGAGCCAGACAGATGACCGAATCCCCTCAGCGCACTGCCTTCTCCCACTTCCACCCCATCCTCACTCGCCCTTCGGACAACGACGTTAACGGCCATATCGCCGGTGCTACCGTGCATGGCTTTTTCGAAACGGCTATCCAGGCCTTCCTTGTCGAACAGGCCGAGGTGGACCTGCGTGACGGCGAGCTGGCGGCATTCGTGGTCAGTTCGGCGGCGGATTTCTACGCGCTGCCGGGCTTCCCCGACGTACTCGAAGTGGGGTTGGGGGTGGCGCGCCTGGCGGGTAGCACGGTGGAGTACCGCCTGGCGCTGTTCCGCCCGGGCGAGCCGGAGGCGTGTGCGGCAGGTACGGTGGTGCAGGTGTTCATCGAACGGGCCAGTGGTCGTCCTGTGGTGTTGCCTGAGCCGCTGCAGCTCATCCTGTCTGGCCTGGTACTGGAACAGCAGACATAAAAAAGCCCCGCCGTAAGGGGCGGGGCTTTTGTTGCCAGGGCAGGGCCCTCAGGCATCAGTCGCGCCAGTGGCGCTTGTGCTTGCGGTGGCCGTAGTGGTGGCCGCGATCGTAGTGGCGACGGTCGTCGTAGCCGCGACGGTAGCGACGGTCTTCATGGCGCTCGTCTTCGTCGGCCTTGTTGCCCATGTAGTTACCCAGCGCACCACCGGCACCACCGCCGGCTGCTGCGCCAATGTAGCTACCGGTGGTGCCGCCCACCGAGCGACCGACCACGTTACCGCCAGCTGCGCCCAGCGCGCCGCCGATAGCGGCCTCACCACGCTGGCGCTTGTCGGCGCCCAGGGCACCGCCGGCCGCGCCGCCCAGGCCTGCGCCAATGGCGCCGCCGGTGCTACCACCGATGGAGTTGCCCACTACGGAGCCGAGTACCCCACCCAATGCGCCGCCAATGCCGGCCTCGGTATTGCCACCGGCCATGGCAACGCCGCTGAGCAAGCTGAAAGACAACAACAGAATCGAGGAGTACTTCTTCATCAAGAGAGCCTCATAGGGATGACGAGGCGAATTTGAGGCTAAGCGGCGTGGCTGGCAACGGAAATCCGACGAGTAGCACGAGTTGTACACAAATCGCTAAGTTACTGTATTTGCTGTGAAACTTTATCTATTTTTGGCTGTCTGAGACCTTTATGACAAAGCCCTGAACCGCCATGGAACAGGGCTTTTTTCGTTTCTACAGGATACGCCCGTCGTCCCGTGCCCGCTCCAGCTTGATGGCAATGAACTTCGATGTCGGCGTATGGCTGCCGTCGCCAATGCTCTCCAGCGGCACCAGCGGGTTCACCTCGGGGTAGTACGCCGCTGCCTGCCCGGCCGGGATGTCGAAGGCCAGCAGGGTGAAGCCCTGTACCCGGCGCACATGCTCATCCCCCCAGAGCGACACGATGTCGACCTTCTGCCCCGGCTGGAAGCCCAGGCGGATGATGTCGGCTTCGTTAGCGAACAGCACCTCACGTTGGCCGCGCACGCCGCGGTAGCGGTCGTCCAGGCCGTAGATGGTGGTGTTGTACTGATCGTGCGAGCGCATCGACTGCATGATCAGGTCGGGCAGCTGGCCACTGGCGCGCACGCGCTCATCGAGCAACGAATCCGGCAGCAGGTTGGCCTTGAAGTTGGCGCGGCCGGTGCTGGTCTTCCATTCGCGGCTGCCCGCGCTGTTACCCAGGTAGAAGCCGCCTGGGTGTTGCAGGCGCTGGTTGAAACCGCTGAAGCCGGCGATGGTATCGCCGATCAGGTCGCGGATGCGGTCGTAGTCGGCCACCAGCCAGTGCCAGTCCACCGGTTGCTTGCCCAGGGTAGCGGCGGCGATGCCGGCAACCACTGCCGGTTCCGAGCGCATCTGCGTCGACAGCGGTTTCAGCTGGCCGTTGGAGGCGTGCACCATGCTGAACGAATCTTCCACCGTGACCGCTTGTGGCCCGTCGGCCTGCAGGTCGATGTCGGTGCGGCCCAGGCACGGCAGGATCAGCGCCTGCTTGCCGTGGACCAGGTGGCTACGGTTGAGCTTGGTACTGATATGCACGGTCAGCGCGCAGTTGCGCAGCGCCTGCGCGGTGCGCTCGGTGTCCGGCGTGGCCTGTGCAAAGTTGCCGCCCAGGCCGATGAATACCTTGGCCCGGCCATCAAGCATGGCGTGGATTGCTTCGACGGTGTTGTGGCCGTTGTGCCGGGGCACGGGGAAGCCAAAACGCTTTTCGAGGGCATCCAGCAGGGCCACCGGCGGGCGCTCGTTGATACCCATGGTGCGGTCGCCCTGCACGTTGCTGTGGCCACGCACCGGGCACAGGCCGGCGCCCGGTGCGCCGATGTTGCCGCGCAACATTTGCAGGTTGACGATTTCCTGGATGGTCGGCACCGAATGGCGGTGCTGGGTGATGCCCATCGCCCAGCACATGATCACCCGCTTGCCACGGCAGTACATGCGCGCGGCCAGCTCGATGTCGGCCAGCGTCAGGCCGGACTGCGCCTGGATGTGCTCCCACGGCGTGGCATCCACCACTGCCAGGTAGTCGTCGACGCCATGGCCATGTTCGGCAATGAAAGCATGGTCGAACACCGCCGGTTCGCCTTTGGCCTGGGCTTCGCGTTCCCATTGCAGGACAAACTTGGCCATGCCGCGCAGCATCGCCATGTCGCCGCCCAGCGCCGGGCGGAAGAACGCGGTGTTGGTCGGCCGGTCGCTGTTGGTCAGCATCTCCAGCGGGTTCTGCGGGTGCTGGAAGCGCTCCAGGCCACGTTCCTTGAGGGGGTTTACGCACACCACCTGGGCACCACGCTTCACCGCATCACGTAACGGGTCGAGCATGCGTGGGTGGTTGGTGCCGGGGTTCTGGCCCCAGACAAAAATGGCGTCGGCATGCTCGAAGTCGTCGAAGGTGACGGTGCCCTTGCCGACGCCAACGCTTTGCCCCAAAGCCACGCCACTGGCCTCGTGGCACATGTTCGAGCAGTCGGGGAAGTTGTTGGTGCCGTAGGCGCGCACAAACAACTGGTACAGGTACGCCGCTTCGTTGCTGGCGCGCCCCGAGGTATAGAACTCGGCCTGGTCAGGGTTGGCCAGCTTGTTCAGCTCGCGGGCTATCAGGGCGAACGCGGCATCCCAGCTGATTGGCAGGTAACGGTCGCTAGGCGCGTCGTAGACCATCGGTTCGGTCAGGCGCCCTTGGTACTCCAGCCAGTAGTCGCTCTGCTGCAGCAGCGAGGTGACGCTGTAACGGGCGAAGAAAGCCGCATCGACGCGGCGCTTGGTCGCCTCCCAGTTCACCGCCTTGGCGCCGTTCTCGCAGAACTTGACCATGCCGCTTTCCGGCGAATCGCCCCAAGCGCAGCCCGGGCAGTCGAAGCCGCCGTTCTGGTTGGTCTTGAGCAGGGCGCGAATGTTCTTCAGCGCGTTGTCGCTGCCGACCCAGGCCTTGGCCACGCTGCGCAACGCGCCCCAGCCACCGGCCGGGCCGTGGTAGGGCTTGTAGCGAGGGGTAGAGGCTGGGGCGTTGTCCGGGAGGTGCTGGTAGGAGGTCACGGGTATTACGACTCCGCCGCCGGGCTGTAGACCCGCGGTGCGCTGTGCTTGGGCAGATGGATGAGGTTGAGGTTGTGCTTGCGTGCCCATTGCAGGGCAAGGCCGGTGGGCGCCGACAGGCTGACCAGGGTCTGGATGCCGGCACGCAATACTTTCTGGATCAGCTCCAGGCTGCAGCGGCTGGTGACGATGGCCAGGCCACCCTGGCTGTCGATGCCTTGGCGCAGCAGGGCGCCGATCAGCTTGTCGAGGGCGTTGTGCCGGCCAATGTCTTCGCGGCCGAGCAGTAACTCGCCATGGCGGTCCATGAACAGTGCTGCATGCACAGCCCCGCAATGCTGACCCAGCGGCTGGAAGGCATCGATGCGTTCGCGCAGGCCGACCAGCCATTCGGCCGGGGGCAGGGGTGCACCCGGCAGCACGGCCAGGTCCGGCAGCGCCTGCTCCAGGGCTTCGACCCCACACAGGCCGCAGCCACTGGTGCCGGCCAATTGGCGGCGCTGGTTTTTCAGGTTCCAGAACGCCCGGCTGGAAATTTCCAGGTCGGCGTACATCGCCGAACCGCTGCCGGAAAGCTTCAGGTCGTAGATTTCTGCGGTGCCTTCGACAATGCCGCTGCCAACGCTGAAACCGACGGCGAAGTCTTCCAGGTCGGTGGGGCTGACCAGCATCACCGCCTGGTTGAGGCCGTTGTAGACAATGGCCAGGGCCACTTCTTCGGCCAGCGGGGTGCTGTCGCGTCTGGCGTCGCTGAGCTGGACGTAATCGTAGGTGTTGCTGGCGGCGGGCATGGACAAGGGCGATGAGGCCGCGCAGACCGGAGGTTTGCTGTTCATCGGGGTGTTGAATACCGGCGGCTTTCTGATAGCACAAGCCTAGGCTTGCGGGCCGGCGGCGTCTAATCGCTAGGGTCTATGCCTTGATAGACCGCGTCGATTGGTCGCACGGGGCAGGAGTGGAAAAGCTGGCCTAGACTCCTGTGTCCGAGGTTTCGTCAACAAGGAGAGCGCAATGAGCCTGTTCAGTTTCGTGAAGGAAGCCGGCGAGAAGTTGATCGACCTGCTCACCCCCGGTAACGCCAATGCCGAAGAGCAACTGAAGAAACACGTGGAAAGTGTCGGCCTGGGCAACCCGAACATCACCGCCACTGTAGAGGGAGACACGATCACCCTCAAGGGTGAAGTGGCCAGCCAGGAGGAGAAGGAAAAGATCATTCTCGCAGCCGGCAACATCAATGGTGTGGCCAGCGTCGATGACCAGATCACCGTGACCGGGCCGGTGGTGAAGGCGGCAAGATTCGTCACTGTGAAAAAGGGCGACACGCTGTCGGCCATCTCTGTGGTGGTTTACGGCAATGCCAACCAGTACAACAAGATCTTCGAGGCCAACAAGCCGATGCTGTCGCACCCGGACAAGATCTACCCGGGGCAGGTGCTGCGTATTCCTGACTGATCTCTGAAACCTGTACCGGCCTCTTCGCGGGTTCACCCGCGAAGAGGGCCTCATAGGCCTATCAATAATTCCCGGTAATCCTCGACCGCCGCAAACTCTTCGGTATCCCGCGGCCCTGCCTTGCTATCCGGCTGGCGCACCGCCAGCAGGTGCCCCACACCAAACCGCCGCGCGCTGCGCAGAATCGACAGCGTGTCATCGATAAACAGGCTGCGCCCCGGCTCAAAGCCGATGTCTGCCTGCAATGCATCCCAGAACTGCGGGCTTTCCTTGGGGTAGCCATAATCGTGCGAGCTGATCAGCCGTTCGAAATACGGCGCCAGTTCCACCCGTTCCAGCTTCAGCGACAGCGAGTCGCGGTGAGCATTGGTGATCATCACCACGCGTTTGCCCGCCTTGCGGATTGCCGCCAGGAAGGTATCGGCGTCTGGGCGCAGGGCGATCAGGTCGGCGATTTCCTGCTTCAGCTCACGGATCGGCAGGCGCAACTCGCGGCTCCAGAAATCCAGGCAATACCAGTTCAGCGTGCCGGCATTGCGCTCGAACAGTGGCTGCAGCTCCATTTGCGCCATGGCCAGGCTCACCCCGTGCAGCTCGGCATAGCGCTGGGGCAGGTGCTCCAGCCAGAAGCGGTTGTCGTAATGCAGGTCGAGCAGGGTGCCGTCCATGTCCAGCAGGACGGTATCGATGGCAGACCAGGGAATAACAGGCATGGGAAACTCTCGATCAGTCGGCTAGCCACGGTATAGTAACCCGTTCACGCCAAGGAGCCGCCCCATGCGCCAGAAACCCACCGTCCTCAGCCGCGAAATCGTCGCCAGCAGCCGTCTGTTCCGCGTCGAAGCCGTGCAATTGCGCTTCAGCAATGGCACTGAGCGTACCTACGAGCGTTTGGTGGGCCGGGGTAACGGCTACGGCGCGGTGATGATCGTGGCCATGCTCGACGCCGAGCACGCCGTGCTGGTGGAGGAATACTGTGGCGGCACCGATGAATACGAGCTGTCGTTGCCCAAGGGCCTGATTGAACCGGGCGAAGACGTGCTGGCGGCAGCCGACCGGGAGCTCAAGGAAGAAGCCGGTTTTGGCGCACGCCAGTTGGAGCACCTGACCGAGCTGTCGCTGTCGCCGGGCTACATGAGCCAGAAGATCCAGGTGGTGCTGGCCACCGACCTGTACGAAGAGCGCCTGGAAGGCGATGAGCCAGAGCCGATGCGGGTCGACAAGGTCAACCTGCGCGAGTTGTCGGCATTGGCCATGCACCCACAGTTCACCGAGGGGCGTGCCCTGGCGGCGCTGTACCTGGCCCGTGACCTGATGATCCAGCGGGGGCTGCTGGAGCTATGAACGACCTGCAACTGATGCACGAAGTGGTCAAGCTGGCACTGACCGCTGGCGAGGCGATCCTGCCGTTCTGGCGTGCCGACGTGGCCGTGACCAACAAGGCCGACAATTCGCCGGTGACCGCCGCCGACCTGGCAGCGCACCGGGTGATTGCCGATGGCCTGCTGGCGCTGGCGCCGCATATTCCGGTGCTGTCCGAGGAGGACTGCAACATTCCGTTGGGCGAGCGCCTGGGTTGGAGCCGCTGGTGGTTGGTCGACCCGCTGGACGGCACCAAGGAGTTCATTGCCGGCAGCGAGGAGTTCACGGTCAACATTGCCCTGGTTGAAAACGGCGAGGTGGTGTTTGGGGTGGTGTCGATGCCCACCAATGGGCGCTGCTACTTCGGGGGGCGCGGTTTGGGGGCCTGGCGGGCAGACGCCAGTGAGGCAGCCCAACCGATCCAGGTCCGTAACGCCCCCGCGCAGGGCGAGCGGTTTACGGTGGTTGCCAGCCGTCGACACTCCAGCCCGGAGCAGGAAGCGCTGTTGGCCGGCCTTGGGGCTGCGGTGGGTGAGCTGGAGCTGGCCAATATTGGCAGCTCGTTGAAGTTCTGCCTGTTGGCTGAGGGTAGCGCCGATTGTTATCCGCGCCTGGCGCCGACCTCGCAGTGGGACACTGCGGCGGCGCAGGGTGTGGTGGAAGGGGCCGGTGGCGAAGTGATCGGGCTGGATGGCTTGCCGTTCCGGTACCCGCCGCGTGAGTCGCTGCTCAATCCATATTTCCTGGCATTGCCGGCCAATGCTGCCTGGCGCCAGGCCTTCCTGAACCTGATCTGACGGATTTCACCGTACGCTGTGGGAGCGGGCGAGCCCGCGAAGCAGGCACCGCGGTGCACGGCACCGGCTTCGCCGGTGTTCGCGGGCTTGCCCGCTCCCACAGGAATTGCGCCAGTCTTTGGATTGTGTGCCAGGCAGTTGCTTCAAGCGGCTGTTGGGCTAGCGGTGCAGCACGTACTGGCCGCTGAATTTCACCGCAGGCTCGTCACTGCCGGCATTGCTCACCGTGGTTTCCAACGTCAACCGCGCCCGTCCACGGCGCTGGTACATGGCCAGGAATCGCTCCCAGGTCTTTTCGTCCGGCGCGGCACACCGCGCCACCGCTGTGCCGGTAACTGGCAAGGGGTAACTGATCTGCCCCTCCTGGATAACGATGTGCCCATCATCGATCCCCAGCGCTCGCAGGCGCAGGTGCAGCCAGCCCCAGCCCACCAGCACTGCCGCGCAATACAGGCTGCCGCCAAACATGGTGCTCTTGTGGTTGACGTTGGCCGCCAGCGGCAGTTGCAGGCGCAGGGTGTGCTGCTGCCAATCGATCACTTCCAGGCCCATTTCGCGGGTCAGCGGGATGTCGCTGTGCAGTACGGACTGCAGGTACTGGCTATCGGTGCTCATCAACGGTGGTCCTCTTGATCGTCGTGCCCGCCGCTGCCGCCGTCAAAGCTCAAGCCGTGCTTGCGCAGCTTGTCGTGCAGGGTTTTGCGGGGGATGCCCAGCGCCTCGGCCAGGCTGCGCATGGAACTGTGTGGCTGGGCCAGTTCGGCGGCGATCAGCGAGCGTTCGAAGTGCTCGACCTGCTCGCTGAGGTTGCCGCTCGGCATGGGCAGCGCCGGTGCTGTCGCCGGCGGCGCCTGGCCGTCCAGGGCCAGTTCCAGGCCAAGGGCGAAACGCTCGGCGGCGTTCTGCAGCTCGCGCACATTGCCTGGCCAGGGGTGGCGCAGCAGCACGGCACGCTGGGCAGGCTGGAGGGCGTGCGGTGGCAGGCCATGGCGCTGGCTGGCGGCATCGGCGAAGTGCTGGAACAGCACCAGGATGTCATCGCCGCGCTCGCGCAGCGGTGGAATCCGCAACGGCGCCACGTTCAGGCGGTAATACAGGTCGGCCCGAAAGCGCCCCTGGTCGGCGGACTGGCGCAGGTCTTCCTTGGTCGCGGCAATGATGCGGATATCCAGGGGGATCAGCTGGTTGCCGCCTAGCCGCTCGACCACCCGTTCCTGCAACATGCGCAGCAGTTTTACCTGCACATCCAGGCTCATGCTCTCGATTTCGTCGAGGAACAGCGTGCCGCCGTTGGCGAACTCGAATTTGCCGATACGGCGCTTCTGCGCGCCGGTGAACGCGCCGGGCTCATGGCCGAACAGCTCGCTTTCGACCACCGACTCGGCCAGCGCGCCGGCGTTGATCGCCACGAACGGGCCGTCGCGGCGGCTAGACAAGTCGTGCAGGGCGCGCGCCACCACCTCTTTGCCAGCGCCGGTTTCACCGAGGATCAGCACATCGGCGCGGGTGCCGGCCAGGGCGCCGATCTGCTCGCGCAGGCGCAGCATGGAGGGCGAATGGCCGACCAGGCGGGTGGCCAGTTGCTGGCGGTCGCTGAGCGCCAGGCGCAGGCTGCGGTTGTCCAGTACCAGGCGGCGCAGGGCCAGGGCCCGGCGCACGCTGTCGAGCAGGGCGTCTGTGGCGAAGGGTTTTTCCAGAAAATCATAAGCCCCGGCGCGCATTGCCTGCACCGCCAGCGGCACATCGCCATGGCCGGTAATCAGCAGCACCGGCAGCTCGCTGTCGCGGCCGTGCAGCTGCTCCAACAGTTGCAGGCCATCGATGCCGGGCATGCGGATGTCGCTGACCACCACACCGGGCCAGTCAGCCTCGATACGGTCGGCCAGGCCTTGCGCATCGGCCAGGGCGACCACCTTGAGCCCCGCCAGGTCCAGGGTCTGGCTCAGTGCCTGGCGCAGGTGCGGGTCGTCGTCGACCAGGATGACCTGGGCTTGGCTGTCGATCAGTGTCTCGGTGGTCATGCCGAGGGGTCCTCCGAATTGGGCAACGTAGCGCCGGGTGCGGCCACACGCAGTTGCAGGGTCAGCAGTGCGCCACCTTCCGGGTGGTTGGCCAGCAGCAGTTCACCGCCCAAGGCGCGCATCAGGCTTTCACAGATCGCCAGGCCCAGGCCCAGGCCTTGGGTGCGGGTCTTGGTGGTAAAGAACGGTTCCTTGGCATGCTCCAGGGCCTGGCGGCTGAAACCGGGGCCGTTGTCGCGAATGTACAGGTAGACGCAGTCATCGCGCTGCTCGGCACTTAGCCACAAGCGGCGCGGGTTGGCCTTTTCGGTCAAGGCGTCGAGGGCATTGGCCAGCAGGTTGCCGAGCACCTGGCGCAGACGGGTTTCACCGGCCTGTACCCACAAGGTCGCCTCCGGCAGGTCGCGGATCAGCTCCACGGCCATTGCCCGGCGGCGTTTGGCCAGCAGTGCCAGGGCATCGTCCAAGGCCGGTTGCAGGGCCACGCTTTCCGGGGCATGCCGGTCGCGGCGGGCAAAGGCGCGCAGGTGGGCGATGATCGAGGCCATGCGCCCGGTCAGCTCGCCGATCAGCTTGAGGTTGCCGCGGGCGTCATCGGTGCGTTGGTGGTCGAGCAGGATCTCGGCGTTTTCCGCGTAGCTGCGGATGGCCGCCAGCGGCTGGTTCAGCTCGTGGCTGATGCTGGCCGACATGGTGCCGAGTACCGACAGCTTGCCCGCCTGCACCAGTTCGTCCTGGGCGCGCACCGCTTCCTGCTGGGCGTTTTCGCGTTCCAGCACGGCATTTTTCAGCCGGGTGTTCAGGCCTTCAAGGTCGGCGGTACGTTCTGCCACACGCTTTTCCAGCTCTTGGCGGCCACGGGCTTCGAAGTCGATGCGGTCGATGTAGTGGCGCCGCCGTTGCATGACCAGGCCGGCCAGCAGCATCACTACCAGCAGCGTACCGGCACCGATGGCCATTACCGTTTGCACCGAGCGGTCGACCAGCATGCGCGGGGCGAGGATGCTGACCTGCCAGCCGGTTTCCTTGATGTCGCGGGTCTGGGTGATCCAGGCGTCCGGGCTGAGCACCAGCGGTTGTGGGGCCTGGGTTGGGTAGGGCTGGATGGCGATGATGGCCTGGCGCTCGGCCTCGGTCAGCGTGCGGGTAGCACGGAAGCGCCAGTCGGGCCGCGAAGTCAGGATGACCACACCATTGTGATCGGTCAGTAACAGCTGCTCGGGGGTGCGGCCCCAAAGGGTTTCGGTGTGGTCGAGGTCAACCTTGACCACCAGCACGCCAACAATCCGCTCGCCGTCCCGCACGGCTGCGGCAAAGAAGTAGCCGCGCTTGGCCGAGGTGGTGCCCTGGCCGAAGAAGCGGCCCAGGTGGCCGGCCATGGCTTCGTTGAAATAGGGGCGGAAGGCGAAGTTGCGGCCGACGAAGCTGTCGTGCTTGTCCCAGTTGGACGCGGCCAGGGTGTTGCCGCTGACGTCCATCAGGTACATCACCTCGGCACCGGTCTGCTGCACGATGCCCTTGAGCAGGCGGTTGGCGTTGGTCACCGCTTCCAGGCGGAACGGGTCGGCCAGCACGCCACGTAGCGCCGGCAGGTCGCCGAGGATCTGTGGCAGCGTTTCGTAACGGTGCAGGGTGCCGAGCAGGTTGGCGACGTACAGGTCGAGGGTCTGGCGGTTCTGCGAGGCCAGCTCTTCCTGGTAATAGCGTTCGGCCAAATGATGCAGGGGCCACAGTAAGGGGGCCAGGCACAGGGCCAACAGGGCCAGGCTGCGCCAGCGGGGACGGCGTGGGGGCGTGGGTTTTGCAATCATCACGTAAATGCGCCAGAAAAGTCTGACGCAATTATGCGCTAGTTAAGGCAGCAGTTCCGCCTCTGCCAGTGGCAGGCCGACCTTGTCCTTGTCCGACAGCAGCGGTGGCTGCTGCAGCGCCCAGTCGATGGCCAGTTGCGGGTCGTCCCAACGGATGCAGCGGTCGGCGCCCGGGTTGTAGTAGTCGGTGGTCTTGTAGAGGAACTCGGCCGATTCGCTCACCACTGCAAAACCGTGGGCGAAACCGGGGGGTATCCACAGCTGGCGGTGGTTGTCGGCCGACAGGTGCACGGCGACCCATTGGCCGAACGTTGGCGAGCTTTTGCGCACGTCCACGGCGACATCGCGGATTTCCCCGTGCACCACCCGTACCAGCTTGCCCTGGGTGTTTTCCACCTGGTAGTGCAGCCCACGCAGCACACCCTTGATGGAGCGCGAGTGGTTGTCCTGCACGAACTCGGTGCGCACGCCGGTTTGCCGTGCGAACTCGCGTGCGTTGAATGCCTCGAAGAAAAAACCACGGCTGTCACCGAAAACCTTCGGCTCGATGATCAGTACTTCAGGGATTGCGGTAGGGATGATGTTCATAGCGGCTCGCTGGCCCGTTGCCCAGTATTGACCCTAGTCGGCCTTGCCGGAAATTTCCGCGCGCAGCTGTAACAGGATGCATAAGGTGTGGCTATGGTAGACGGCAGGGCGTTCCTTACACCAGATGATCTGGAATGCGCGTCGATTGTTATCGATTTAAATGCGCCGAGCTGGCTGAGTATCTTAGGTTTTCGGGCTTTAAATATCGATATATATCGGTTATAAATTCACAAACGCCCCAGCACACTCCGGCTCAGGGCCATCACAGAGGTCACCCATGAAAACCCTCAACTCCACGCCCCGTGCCGATGGTTTCCACATGCCTGCCGAGTGGGCTGCGCAAACCCAGGTGTGGATGGTCTGGCCGGAACGCCCGGACAACTGGCGCCTGGGCGGCAAGCCGGCGCAGGCTGCCCACGTTACCCTGGCCAAGGCCATTGCGCGCTTCGAACCTGTGACCGTCGCGGCCTCCGCCGGCCAGTACGAAAATGCCCGTCGCCAGCTCGACCAGCCGAACATTCGCGTGGTCGAAATCAGCAACGACGATGCCTGGGTGCGTGATACCGGCCCAACCTTCGTCATTAATGACCAGGGTGAAGTACGTGGTGTGGACTGGGGCTTCAATGCCTGGGGCGGCTTCGATGGCGGCCTGTACGCCCCGTGGAACCGCGACGAGGAACTGGCCGCCAAGGTGCTGGAAATGGAGCGCTGCCAGCGCTACCAGACCGAAGGTTTCGTACTGGAGGGCGGTTCGATCCACGTGGACGGCGAAGGCACCGTGATCACCACCGAGGAATGCCTGCTCAACCGTAACCGCAACCCGCACCTGAACCGCGAGCAGATCGAAGCCGTGCTGCGCGATCAGCTGGCGGTCGACACCGTGGTGTGGCTGCCGGATGGCCTGTACAACGACGAAACCGACGGCCACGTCGACAACTTCTGCTGTTACGTGCGCCCCGGTGAAGTGTTACTGGCCTGGACCGATGATTCCAACGACCCCAACTATGCGCGCTGCCACGCGGCCATGGAGGTGTTGAAAAACACCCGCGATGCCAAGGGCCGTGAGTTCATCGTGCACAAGATGCCGATCCCAGGCCCGCTGTTTGCCACCGCTGAAGAGTGTGCCGGTGTCGACCAGGTGGCTGGCAGCCAGGAGCGTGACCCGTCGGTGCGCCTGGCCGGTTCTTACGTGAACTTTCTGATCGTCAACGGCGGCATCATTGCGCCAAGCTTCGACGACCCGGCAGATGCCGAAGCCAGAGCGATTCTGGCAAAGATCTTCCCTGACCACGAAGTGGTGATGATCCCGGGCCGCGAATTGTTGCTGGGTGGCGGCAACATCCACTGTCTGACTCAGCAGCAGCCGGCGCCGGTCAAGCGGTGAGCGCTGCATGAATGAAAAAAGGCCCGTCATTGAACGGGCCTTTTTTTCGGGCGACACCCGGCGCCCAGGCTGGCATACGTTTTGTATTGTTTTCAAGTAGATAGCTCGGCTTGGCCGCGCTCTCGGATCTGTAACATTACCTACGTAGATTAGCCGCTCACGGGCCAGGGAGTACGTGTAGACATGAACGCAGCAAGTGAGTCGGCTTTGCGCCCATCGGCAGTGAATCACCAATCGCTCAAGGTTGTGGCGAAGTGGTTGAAACACCATGGAAGCATCAGGGTCAGGACGACCGACCCACGACGTCTGCTTGCCGGGCGGTACCCCCAAGGGCTGATCAGCGAAGCAGAAATGCAGGCGCTGATGGCGGTGTGGCACTGACATCGATTGCCGTCAATGCCTGAAGGTTGCACGCAATCGTGTAGGAGCGGCCTTGTGTCGCGATGGGCTGCGCAGCAGCCCCAGGATCGCAATCTCAGCACAGATTGTTGGGGCTGCTGCGCAGCCCATCGCGACACAAGGCCGCTCCTACAATTGACCCTGTCATTCCATGGGAGGGCTAGAAGCTGTAGCTACCCGTAACCACCAGGCTACGCGGGTCCCCCACCTGAATCTGCGCCGCACTGGTCGCCGAGCTGTAGTAGGTCTTGTCGGCAATGTTGCTCAACGCCGCCCGTACATCCCAGTCATGGGTGCGGTACCCCGCCAGCGCATCCCAACGGCCATACCCTGGCAACACCGTGGTGTTCTGGTTGTCCGCATAACGCTCACCTACCAGCGTAACGCCGGTTTCGGCGTACCAGCCCAGCTCTGGTTTCCAGGTCACGAACAGGCTGGCGTTGCGCTTGGCCACGTCATTGATGCGGTTACCTTCCTGGCCGTTGTTGTCCTTCACGATGATCGCATCCTGCAGGCCGATGCCGCCGCGTACGTACCAGTTGCCGACGATGTTGCCGGTGGCCGTCAACTCAATGCCGCGCGAACGCTGCAAGCCGCTGAGCAAGATGTTATTCGGGTTTTCCGGATCACGGGTGCGGCGGTTGTACAGTTCTAGCTCGTAGACGGCCAGGGTGGTGGTCAGGCGCTGGTCGAGCCAGTCGCTTTTCACCCCGATTTCTTTCTGCCGAGTCTCTTCCGGCTTGGCGTCGTTGCCGTTGCCCGGCGCATCCGGGGTGATGCCGATCAAGCCGCCGCCCACCGGCGAGAAGGTCTTGCTCCACGAGGCGTAGAACGAATGGTCACGCCATGGCGTGTAGACCACGCCCAGGCGCGGGCTGGTGCTGTTACTGTCCTGCGGTTCGCGCACGCCATCCTTGTTGGTGGTTTCCACGTCGAACTGGTCGAAGCGCACGCCAGCCAGGATTTGCCATTGATCGTTCAGGCGGATCTGGTCTTGCAGGTAAAGGCCGCGGCTATCGACCACAGTGTGGTTGTCACTCGACAGCACCAGTGTGCCATTGTGCTGCTGGTTACTACCGGGTTTGCCCAAGCCCGGGAGCAGCTGGCTACCAGCGCTATACAGCACAGGGTCACGCTTCTGGTTGCCGAACTCCAGGCCCAGCAACAGCTTGTGCTCCAGGCCCAGGGTGTCGAAATCGCCCTCGGCTTCCAGGTTGTTGAACAGGTTGCGGGTGTTCAGGTCCTGCTGCCAGCGCTGGCGGGTCAGGACATTGGTGCTGGCGTTGTAGCCCGTGACGTAGGTGTTGTCGAACTCGCTGTCCAGCTTGATCAGGCCCAGGGTATGGCGTAGCTGCCAGGTTTCGTTCAGCTGGTAGTTCAGGCGTGAGCGCAGGGACTGGGCGCGATCATCGATGTAGTCGCGCTGGTCGCCATAGGTGGTGCCGCGGCTGACGTCGGCCGGGCGGCCATTCACCCCGGGGATGCCCCGGTCGGGCGTGCGGTTGTAGCGGCTGTATTCGTACTGCACCAGCCAGTTGAGGTCGGGGGTGATCTGCCAGCTGACCGACGGGGCGAACAGCTGGCGGCTGCCGTCGATACCCTCGCGGAAGCTGTTGTTGTCCTGGTTGCCCATGTTCAGGCGCAGGCTGACAGTGTCGCTTGGGTCGGCGCTGAGGTCGGCATACAGGCTGCGCAGGTCTTCGCTGCCGGCCTGCGCCTCGAGGGTGGAGCGGCGGCCCTGTTCCGGTGCCTTGCTGACCCGGTTGACGATGCCGCCCTGGCTACCGCGGCCATACAGCACCGCCGCGGGCCCCTTCAGTACCTCGACCCGCTCGATGTTGTGCAGGTCGCGGATGTACTGGCTGTCGTCGCGAATACCGTCCAGGTAGAAGTCGTTGCTGGCTTCGAAGCCACGGATACGCACGCTGTCGAAGCGGGTGTCGGCGCCACTGCTGACGTTGGGGATACCCTCCAGCGCCTTGCCCAAGGTGTTGCTGCCGTAGTCCAGCACATTGGCGGTTTTCACCGTGTCGATGGCCTGCGGCACATAGCGTACCGGCGTCGAGGTGCGGGTGGCGGTGCTCACCTCCTTGACGCGCGGGTTGTCCTTCTCGCGTTCGCTGTCGGCGGTAACCGACGACTCTGGCAGCGTGGTGGTGGCGGCACTGGCCAGGCCGGCGCTGAACAGCAGCGACAGGCCAAGCGTCAAGCGGGAAAGGCGGCAGGGTACAAGCATGGGCACATCCGGACCGGGCAAGTGAAAAAGAAGGCGCGAATGCTAATGCTTGCTATTTACTCTTGCTTGGGTATTTGTAAAGGCTTGTCTTTACATATGTATCTCTTTGTAACAGCCTCTGCGGCCACGGTTTGCCTGCTCTCGGGAAATTGTCTGACCGATCAAAAGGCAATTCCCACACAAGATAAATTGCCCGCTGATAGCGCAAACCTGCATGGAAATGCACTAGACCCGTCGATATTTTTGGTTATATCAACCTGCATTTCACGACTTTTTGACATTTGTAATCGCACACGGCTAGGATTCGGCCAACGCCTGCTGGCCATGTCTTGGCCATGCTGCTGCCGAGGGCTGCCGTGTACTTACCGGTTGGCCCACCAGGCTGGATCCGCATAGCGTCGAACCTACGAAGGGGCGTTGGTTCCTGGCGTCATAGTGCAGAGCGTTTTTGATTAAGAAATAAGGAAAACAACATGTTGAAAACCAGGATCAGCCTGGTCGCCCTGGCGATGATCGCCGCGACCCAGGCACAGGCCAATGATCAGGCCGACAGCAAGGGCTTCATCGAGGACAGCCACGCCAACGTCCTTCTGCGCAACGCCTACATCAACCGTGACAAGAAGCACGGCACCGACGATCAGATCGAATGGGGCCAGGCGGTCATCGCCAACTTCTCCTCCGGCTTCACCCAGGGCACCGTTGGCGTCGGCGTCGACGCATTCGGCCTGTACGCCGTGCGCCTTGATGGCGGCAAAGGCCACAACGGTGGCGGCGGCGTCGACTTCTTCAAACCGCACGAAACCACCAATGCCGAAGGCAACGCCAGCTCGCCGCACAACCTGGCCCGTGGTGGTGCTGCAGTAAAATTCCGCATCTCCAACACCGTGCTGAAGTACGGTGACCAGATGCCAGCACTGCCAGTGCTGCAGTACGACGATGCGCGTCTGCTGCCAGAAAGCTTCACCGGTACCCTGGTCACCTCGAAAGAGATCGAAGGTCTGGAGCTGAACGCCGGTCGCTTCACCCAGGAAGCGCGCAAGAGCGCCGAGCGCCGTGACGGTGGTGGCCTGAAGTCGATCAACGTCTTGGGTGGTAGCTACAAGTTCACCGACAACTTCACCGCTTCGCTGTACACCGCCGACAACGAAGACGTGATGAAGAAGCACTACCTGGGCTTGAACTACGTCTTCCCGATCGCCAGCGACCAGTCCCTGACCCTGGACTTCAACGGCTACAAGTCGGACATCAACAACAAGTACGTGAAAGCCGCTGGCCTGAATGGCGACTCCAACACCATCTGGAGCCTGGCAGCCACTTACGCGTACGGTGCGCACTCGTTCACCCTCGCGCATCAGCGCAGCACCGGCAGCACCGGTTACAACTACGGCTTCTACCAGAACGCCGGTGGCGTGGGTGACGGTGGTTCGACCATCTACCTGGCCAACTCGTACTGGTCCGACTTCAACGCCGAAGACGAGCGCTCCTGGCAGCTGGGCTACGGCCTGGACTTCGGTGCCTACGGCATTCCGGGCCTGACCTACAAGCTGGCCTACGTGGTGGGTGACAACATCAACACCCGCAACGTCGCCAACCCACAGGGCTTCGGCGAAGGTAAAGAGCGCGAGATCTTCAACCAGATCCGTTACGTGGTGCAGGACGGCCCGGCCAAGGACCTGTCCATCAAGCTGCGTAGCTCGTTCCTGCGTACCAACAACGCCGTGCAGCAGAACGGTTACAATGACGACGGCAACGAAGTCCGCGTATTCGTCGAGTACCCAATCAGCATCTTCTGATCCTGATCTGAAGCATCGAACAGCCCTGGCTTATGCCGGGGCTGTTTCTTTTCGGCGCACGGCTTTTGCTGCAACCGGCATCAGTTCCCCCGTTTCCGGTGCAAAACTGTCGCTACGTGCCATCCGCCACATCCGCGCATAAAACTCGCTTTCAATCGAGCCACTGAGCAGTTCGCCTGGCTTGAGGAACGTGTGCAGGTCCGAAAACAATCCGATCTCGCTGGGGCTGATGCGCCGGGCCAGGTGCTTGGGCTTAAGCTCCGAAGGGTGCTCCAGGCCCGCAGCAGCCAGCATTTCGGCCAGTGCGTGCAGCGTGTTGCGGTGGAAGCTGGCCACCCGTTCGGCTTTGTCTGGCACCACCAGGGCGCGCTGACGCAATGGGTCTTGCGTGGCCACGCCGGTCGGGCATTTGTTGGTGTGGCAGCTTTGCGACTGGATGCAGCCAATGGCAAACATGAAGCCGCGTGCCGAGTTGACCCAGTCAGCTCCGATGGCCAGTACGCTGGCGATGTCGAAGGCACTGACGATCTTGCCCGCCGCGCCAATGCGAATGCTGGAGCGCAGGTTCAGGCCGACCAGGGTGTTGTGCACGAACATCAGGCCTTCGCGCATGGGCACGCCCATGTTGTCGCTGAACTCGCGAGGTGCCGCGCCGGTACCGCCTTCCTTGCCATCGACAACGATGAAGTCCGGGGTGATGCCGGTGGCCAGCATGGCTTTGGCAATGCCCATGAACTCCCACGGGTGGCCCAGGCAGAACTTGAAACCCACGGGCTTGCCGCCCGACAGCTTGCGCAGGCTGGCCACGAACTGCAGCAACTCGACCGGTGTGCGGAAGGCGCTATGCGCGGCCGGCGAGATGCAGTCCTCACCTACGCGCACGCCACGGGTCTCAGCAATTTCGGGGCTGACCTTGTGCCCCGGCAGAATACCGCCGTGGCCCGGCTTGGCACCTTGGCTGAGCTTGATCTCGATCATCTTCACCTGCGGCGAGCGGGCCTGCTCGGCGAAGCGCTGTGGGTCGAAACGACCGTCCGCGGTGCGGCAGCCGAAGTAGCCGCTGCCGATTTCCCAGATCAGGTCACCGCCGTGTTCACGGTGATAGGGGCTGATGCTGCCTTCGCCGGTGTCGTGGGCAAACCGGCCCATGCGCGCGCCGCGGTTGAGGGCGGCGATGGCGTTGGCGCTGAGGGCGCCGAAACTCATGGCCGAAATATTGAAGATCGAGGCCGAGTAGGGCAGGCGGCATTGCGGCCCGCCAATGGCGATGCGGAACGAGGCCGGGTCTGGCGTGGCCACCGGCAGCATCGAATGGCTGATGAATTCGAAACCGGGTTTGTAGGCATCGTTCAGGGTACCGAAGGCTTTCTCGGCGCTTTCGTTCTTGGCGCGTGCATACACCAGCGAGCGCTGCGAACGGGAGAACGGCAGCTTGTCGTCGTCGCCCTCGATCAGGTACTGGCGGATTTCTGGGCGGATGGTTTCGATCAGGTAGCGGATATTGCCCAGGATCGGGTAGTTGCGGCGCACGGCGTGGTGGCTTTGGCGCAGGTCGTTGAGCCCGACCAGGCTGAGCAGGGCAGTGATCAGTATGATTGGCCAGAGCCAGGCGTGCTGGGGCAGCAGCGGCAGGCTGGCGAAGGTGAACAACAGGCAGATGGCGAGGCAGGCGTAGCGGCTGGGCAGAGAGTGATTCATGGGTCCATCGCAGGCAGGATGACCGGGCATAGGATAGGCAAAGGCGGGGAGGGGAAAACCTGGGTAATCGGTAAAAGACTGTTACCTGATTGCGTATTCCTGCGTTCGCGGCCCCGGTAAACCCGGCGCGCTCCTACAGGGGACCGCGCTGGTCTTTAGATGGGCAGCAGTATGCTGACCCGCAACCCACCGCCATCGCGGTTCGACAGCATCAGCTCACCCCCATGGCTGGTGGCAATCCGCTGGGCAATGCTCAACCCCAGCCCATACCCGCCAGAGGCCTGGTTACGCGAGCCTTCCCCGCGCACGAACGGGTCGGTGATGGTTGCCAGCAGCTCCGGCGCGACCCCGGGCCCGCGATCGTCGATATGGATGAGCACTCCACTTACCGCCCGCTCCAGCGTGACCGAAACATCCTTGGCGTAGCGCAGTGCATTGACCAGCAGGTTCTGCAGGCAGCGCTGCAGCAGCAAGGCATCGACTTGCGAACACCCCACTTGGCCATGCACCGGCAGCGGTTCTTCGGCGCTGGCCAGCTCGGCGCACTGGCGTGCCACCAGCCGGTCCAGGTCCACCTGCTGCAAATTCAACTGCTCGCCTGCGCGCAGGTAATCGAGTACCTGGCCAATCATGTCGTCCATCTGGGTAATGTTCTGCCGCAGGCGCTGGCGGTGTTCGTCGTCCGGTAGCCGCTCCAGGCGCAGGCGCATGCGGGTCAGCGGGGTGCGCAGGTCGTGGGACACGGCGGCCAGGAAGTAGGCCTTGTCATTGACCATGGCAATCAGCCGCTGCTGCATGGCGTTGAACGCCTGGGCCGCCTGGCGCACTTCCTCCGGGCCATCCAGCGCCAGGGGAGGCTGCTCGAGGTTGCCGCCCAGGCCGCGCGCTGCGTCGGCCAGGCGTCGCAACGGGCGCAGGCACAGGCGCACGGCAATCAGGCACACCAGCAATACCGCGACAATCCGCAGCGCATACACCCGCAACAGGTAGTCGCTGATCAGCACCCAGGCCGATTCGCCACTCCAGCCCTGCAGTTCCTGGCCCTCAATGGTCAGCCAGTGGCCGTCGGCCAACGGCACCGCGAACTGCACGTGCGCCTGGGCCGTGCGCAGGCCGAACAGGCTGCGCCAGACAATCGGCTGGCCCAGTTCATCGGTCAGTCGCACCTTCAGCAGGCGCACGTCCTGGGCATGCCCCAGTTCGTACCTGAGGGCCTGCTGCAGCAACAGCTCGACGCGCCTGCGCCCCCGGCGCTCGTCATGTTCAGGTGTGGGTAGCGTTTCGGCGCAGCGCAACTGATAGTGGGCGGGCACCTTCAGCGTGCCGGCGTGGCAGTTGGCCTGGGCGATCAATGGTGCACTGCGCGCGGCGATCAGGCGAATGGGCGCCTCGAGTACCTGGGCGAAACGCACATCGAACCAGATGCTGCTCGACATCAACTGGATCACCAGCGTGCCGCTGACCATGATCAGCAGCAGCTGGCCAAACAAGGTGCGCGGCCACAGCCGGCGAAGCCAGCGCATGTCAGGCATCGGCCGCGAGGTTGGCGATACTCAGCAGGTAGCCTTCATTGCGGATGGTGAGGATTTGCGCGGCGCCCGGCGGCGCACGGCGCAGTTGCTGGCGCAGGCGGCTGACGCACATGTCCACCGAACGGTCGTCGGGCAGGTGGTCGCGGCCAAACGCGCTGCGGGTCAGCTGGTCGCGGGAAACCACCCGGTTGTTGGCTTCCAGCAGTTCGCGCAGCACCCGGTAGTCGGAGCGCGGCAGGGTCAGGGTTTCGCCATCGGGGCGGGTGAGCAGCCGCTTGACGTGTTCAAGGCGAAAGCCGGCGAACAGCTGCGCATCCACCACGGCGCGCGCTTCGGCGGGGGTATCCAGGCGTTGCGGGCGACGCAGCACGGCCTTGATCCGGGCGATCAGCTCGCGTGGCTCGAAAGGCTTGGCCAGGTAGTCGTCGGCACCCACCTCCAGGCCGATGATGCGGTCCAGCGTGCTGCCCTTGGCCGACAGCATGATCACCGCCAGCCCAGGCGTCGCTTGCAACTGGCGGCACAGGCTAAGGCCATCTTCACCCGGCAGCATCAGGTCGAGCACCACCAGGTCCACCTTGTGCCGGGCCAGCTGTTCGCGCATCTGTTCACCGTCGGCTGCGGCAAGCACGTTGTAGCCGGCATCGGTCAGGTAATCACAAAGAAGTTCGCGGATTTCGTCGTCATCGTCGACGACCAGCAAGTTCGTGCTCATGCGGAAAAACACCTGTTCGGTGAGGGCCGGTGGCGCTCGTTACGTTCAATTACATGCCCGTACATGTCGGGTCTGGAGCCTGGAGGGCCGATCCCTAGAATCCTAACAAAAAATCATCTGCAAATACGAAGCCTTCCCAAATGAATCCCAAGCGCATCCCGAAAGTGTTCACCCCCATCAGCCAAAGTGGCAATCGCCTCAAGCCGCTGGCGTTCTTCGTTGCCGTCGCCATCAGTGGCGGGGCCGTAGCTGCCGACGGCAAACCTCTGGAGCTGGACGCCACGCAGATCGAGGACAGTGCCCTGCTGCCGGCCGACGATGCTGGCCAGCTAGGCTACACGGTCGAGAGCACCCGCAGCTCCACCGGCCTGGCGCTGACGCCACGCCAGACGCCGCAATCGGTCACCACCATTACCCGCCAGCAGATGGATGACCGCGACATCCACACCATCGAGCAGGCGCTGGAAACAGCGCCGGGGGTAACGGCCAACAAGTCCGAGGTGGGTGGGCGTACCGACTACCGTGCCCGTGGCTACTCGATCAGCAACTGGAAGGTCGACGGCCTGCAGACCCAGGGCGGGTCTGATTTCAGTGGCAGCGGCAATGCATTGAACATGGACCTGTACGAACGCATCGACATCGTGCGCGGCGCCAACGGCCTGCTGGGCGGCACCGGCGACCCCTCGGCCACCGTCAACCTGATCCGCAAGGCACCGACCAAGACGTTCGGCGGCAGCGCCTACGCCACTTACGGCAGCTGGGACAAGCGTCGCCTGGGTGCTGACCTGAATTTGCCCCTGTCCGAGGATGGCCGCCTGCGTTCGCGATTCGTGATGACCCAGCAGGACGCCAACTCGTTCCGCGACAACCAGTCCGAGCGCTCCCGCGCCGCGTTGGCCAATTTCGAGTTCGACCTGGACGACGCCACCACCCTGGGCGCCGGTTACCAGTATGAGTACAACAAGGTTGTCGGCGGCGGCTGGGGCGCGAACATCCCCATCTGGTACCGCGACGGTAGCAAGACCGATTTGCCGCGCAGCACCAACGTGGTGCCCAGCTGGAGCTTTGGCGAGTACACCACCCGTACGGCGTTCGGCTCGCTCGAGCACCGCTTCGACAACGACTGGACCCTGGACCTGAAAGCCGCCCAGGCGACTACCGAAGCCTTGAACCACCGGGGCCTTGCCAAGGTGAACTCGGCTGGGCGCGGCAGCTACGGCGGCTATTGGGACCAGGACGGCAGCGGCGCGGTGCTGAACGGGTTGCACAGCTCCAGCGACACCACCCAGCAGTCGGCGCAGATCGACCTGTCCGGCCCGTTCCAGCTGTTCGGCCGCACGCACCAGGCTATGGTCGGCTACAACGACAGCCGCACCGTCGGCTGGTCGCCCCAGTACACCTGCACCATGGTCGGCGATGGCATGGCCAGCGCGCCTGCACTGGGTTGCCAGTTCCGCGCCAACAACGGCTTCCCGGTCACCGACTGGCGCAATGGCGTGGATGACGACTACGACATCATCGCCTCACGCACCGGCCTTCACAGCAAGACCACCACCCGCCTGCAGGGCATGTACGCCGCCACCCGCCTGAGCATCAGCGACCCGCTGTCGGTGATCGTTGGCGTGCGCACCAGCAACTATTCCTCGGTTACCCGCAGCGTGGCCGGCGAGCGCAGCAGCCAGGAAGAGAACGGCATCGTCACCCCCTACCTGGGCGCGGTGTACGACCTCAATGACAACTACTCGGTATACGCCAGCTACACCGACATCTTCACCCCGCAAACCTCTGAAACCAGCAGCGGTAGCAAGGTCGAGCCGATTCGTGGGCAGAGCTACGAAACAGGTATCAAGGGTGAGTGGTTCGATGGCCGCCTGAACGCCTCGGCGGCGTACTTCCGCACCAAGCAGGAAAACAAAGCCGTGCTCGACGGCGACCTGACCACACCGACCGGGGCCAGCGCCTACAAGGCGGGCTCTGGCGTGGAAACCGACGGTATCGACCTGGAAGTGGCAGGCGCGCTGACGCCCAACTGGAACGTGTATGCCGGCTACACCTACCTGCACTTCCGTCGCGTCGACAGCGATGGCCGCAGCGACCCGTCGCACCTGTTCAAGGCTTCGACCACCTACCGCCTCAGCGGCCCGCTCGACCGCCTGACCGTGGGTGCCGGTGTGACTGCACAGACCAACATCCGTGCCATTTCCAGCCCGGCCGGCCAGCCCACCAACGGTGTGAGCAATGGGGCCACTGATGTGAACTGGTCCGGTTATGCCATCTGGAATGCCATGGCCAAGTACCAGCTGACCGATGAAACCAGCGTCAGCCTCAACGCCAACAACCTGTTCGACAAGCACTACTACACCCAATACGGGTTCTATGCCGGGGCCATCTACGGCGACCCGCGTAACCTGTCGGTGACGGTAAGCACCGCGTTCTGACCAACCGTTCCCACAGGTCTGCGCGCGGTCCCTGCATCAACCGGCTTCTCCAACTGGCCCTCGAAGCTGTTCCAATCCTCGCCAAACAGCTCCACCGATTGCGAGGTCATCGCGCATCGCGAATCCAGATATCTGGTTGACAGATATCTGGATCAGAGATATTTTCCACGTTATGTTGGTGCGCCGGGACAACACAATGCGGGTCATAACGAAAGCGGCGGTTACCAAGGCGATTGAAGCTCACGGCCAGTGGAAAGCGCCGCTTAGCCTGTGGCTGACGACCTTCGACAGGGCGACGCTGCGCTTTGAATCTTTTGAACAGTTGAGGCAGACGTGGGCCACTGTGTCTGGCTGGAACGTTGATCGCATCCCCCACTCAAAACTCAGGCCCACCAGCCGCAAAGGGCCGCTTGATATCTACGTGTTCGATATCAAGAAAAACGAATGCCGCCTGATCGCGTGGCTCAATGCGCGAACGGGCACTCTCTACATCAAGGCCATTTTGTCGCACGCCGAGTACGACAAATGGTGCCGAAGCGATATCAGGTAGCAACCTGGGCAGCGCGATATTTCAATTCGACAGGTGACAACATGAAGCGGGATAAAATCGAAGCCAATGGACTAGATGCCTTCATCGCTAATATTTCACCCATGCTCGATGGCCTGAACACTCAGATGGCAACCATGGCCCAGCTTCTGGCCGCCTGCCATGACCCCATCAAGGACGATGCCGAGCTTGAGGCACGCATGACACTGATCGACGAGCTCTACGCCCATGCGGACAGTGAAGGCCACGCTGCGGCACGCTTTGCGGAGATGGTAGCGGACCGCGTCTACGAGTATGAGAGTGAGTCTGTATTGGTGCCGTTCGCGAGCCAGGCCGAAGCGTTGGCCTTTCTGCTGTCGGACAGGGGGGTGAGGCAGAAGGACCTGTCGGCGATAGCGACCCAGAGCGCGGTATCAGAGATTCTGAACAACAAGCGGAAGATGACGGTTGCCCAGATAAAGGGCTTTGCTGAGTTTTTCAGTGTACCGGTCGAGTTCTTCATGCATGGGGTGGTTTGACAGCGAAGAAAGGGTGGGCGCAGCTCAGTGAAAGATGAAACAAAAATGCCCACCTTCGTTGATTCAAAGAATACCGGTTTATGTACAACCCAGGCGGCCCCTGATCAGCGCTTCCGGCATACCCTCCGAAGAAAGGAACTGAGTAATGCATGCCATACTGCTAGATCACGCAAAGCAGAACTTGATTTTCTACGTGGCTCAGGATTTGGATCAGTCAATCAGGTCTGATGTACACCAGCTTGTGAGTGAGCTTGCTGCGTCAAGGGTATGGAGCATTGCGCCGCCAACCATGGTTGACGAGATTGACGAAAATGGCTTGGAAGTGGTAGGCGGGACGCTGGAGATTTACTCAGCTTTGCTGCCGGAAAAACTTCCTCATGATGTCGACTTGAAGAACCTGGAGGAAGTGGAAGCGTTGATCCAAGCTGTTAGGGACTTATCTGAAAAAGGAAGTATTTCCTTCGAGTTTCAGCTGGGCGCTACTTATGTAGGCAGCATTGAAGATGGCGTCATTGATCGAGTTCTTCAGGAGGGTTTGCTTGCACCGTGGAGAAATTACCTCAGCGGGAAAAGTTGAATTCTCCGTAGCGTTGCAACCCGCGCGAACCCGGGTTTTCGGTTAACCAGCAGCTGAACCAGCTTCTGGTTGCATACCCGCCGACCGAGACGACTAGAACGTCCCCCTCAGGGTCAGCATGTAATTACGCGGGTCCCCGTAGAAGTTGCCGTTCGCCGCGCTGGAGACTGTTTGGTAGTAAGTCTTGTCGAACAGGTTGTTGGCATTGAGCGACACGGTCCAGTGGTCATCCACGCGGTACCTCAACAGGGCGTTCCACACCGCGTAGCCACTTTGCTTGTAATCGAACGGGATGTTCGACTCCACCACATTGCCATTGCCATCCATGCGCACCGTGGTACCGCTGACATAGGTGGCGCTTTGCAGATCGACGCCGCCGCCTACGGTCCAGTCCGAAAGCTCTGCGGGCAGTTGATAAGTCGTCCACACCTTGAACTGATGCTTGGGCGTGATGGTGCTCAAGGCCGTGCTGTCAGTCTCGTTCTTGTTGTAGTTGTACACGTAGCTGGCCATCAGGTTCCAATCCTTGCGGATTTCGCCCGTCGCTTCCAGCTCGATCCCTTTGCTGACGACCTCGCCCTGGTTCACATAGCAGCAACTGCCGCCATACAGCACGGAGGCCGCCGGGAAGTTGGTATCCTGCACCGCGCCGTTCTTGCGCTTGGTATAAAACACGGCGAGGCTGGTGTTCAAGCGGCCATCGAACAGTTCGCCCTTGATACCCACCTCGGAGGTCTTGCCCTCCAGCGGCTCCAGCACGTCATTACTGCCCACCGGCCCGCGAAGGTAGCTTTGCTGCGGCTTGTAGATCTTCGAATAGCTGCCATACAGCGACCACTGCTCATCAAGGTCGTAGATGGCGCCAAAGTAAGGCACGAAACGCGTCGGTTCGCGCATGTCGATGTCGCTCTGCACCACGCCCGCATTGGTATACACCTGCTCGAAGTGGTAACGGGCCGCGCGGCCACCCAGAATGACCTTGAGTGGGTCAGCCACCTGCAGCGTCAAGCGCCCATACAAGCCGTACTGCTCTTGCGTATTGGGGCTGTAGTCCCGTGGGGTCTGCAATGAAATTGTGGTGGGCTTCCAGTAACCAGGGTCGAACACGTTGATGGGGACACCGGTGCCGGTGAACACCCCAGAACCCTGCCAGCGGCTGGTGACCTTCTGATAATCGGCACCCAGCACGAACTGGTGCTCGCGGCCAAAGGCATCGAAGCTGCCAGAAAGGTTGCTGTCTAGCAGGTCCTGGCTGGTGGAATAGACGTTATAGCTGGCGCGCCACACCGGGCCTGCCAAGGTCACCGGGTTGACGGCGTTGCCCGATACTGCCGCCAGCGCCTTGCCGGCGTCGCGGGTATTGGTATACGAGACGTTCAGCTTCCAGTCGTTATCGAAGTAGTGGTCGAGCTTGGTGAAGATCTCCTGGGAGATATTGTCCATGTAGGACCAGTTCTGCCCCAGGTTGGTGTGGCGCGCCAGCCCGATATCTTTACCCGTGGTATAGCGTGGCAGCCCCAACGACGAGTTGGAGTGGGTGCTTTCATACATGCCACCCAGGGTGAAGATGGTCTGCGGGCCCAGGTCGACCTCGAACACCCCGTATACCGTGGGTTTTTGCGTGGCCAATTTATCCGTGAAGTATTGGCGGTCGGTGTATGCCGTCACCAGGCGGCCGCGAACATTGCCGCTGTCGGTGAGCGGGCCGGTCACGTCGACTTGCGAACGATAGTTGTCCCAGGAGCCGGCGGCGGCTTCGAACTTCAACTGGAAGTCCGACAGCGGGCGCTTGCGCACCAGGTTGATGACGCCACCGGGGTCGCCCACACCGCCGAACAGCGCACCGGAACCCCGTAATACCTCGATGTGGTCGAATTCAGCCAGGTTGTACAACCGGCGGGAGTAGAAGCTGGTAGCCACTGATGACAGTGCCATGGGCGCTGCGCCATCAATCTGGATGCTGTCGATGTTGAAACCGCGCGAGTAGAACTCGTAGGTGTCGCTGGTAGTTTTTTGCACCGTGACCCCGGGTGCCATTTTCAGCGCGTCCTGCAGGCTGGTGAGACTGCGGTCTTCAATCAGCTGGCTGGACAGCACCGACACCGACTGTGGCGTTTCGCGCAGGCTGGTCGGGCTCTTGGAGCCCACGCTCACCGCACCGGTGGTGTACGAACCGGTGTTCTCGGTCATCTCGCCCATGCCCTGGCCACTGACCAGCGTGCTTCCCAGCTCCAGCGCCGCGCCGCCGGTGGTGGCCACTGGGTCGAGTACCCAGTTGCCATTGGCCGCTTGGGTGGCAACAAGGCCGTTGCCCTGCAGAAGCGCATCCAGGCCCTGCTGAACGGTGTAGTCGCCGTTCAATGCGGTCGCATGCTTGCCACGGACCAGCGCAGGGTCAAAGGGCAAGTTGATGGCGGCAACTTGTGCAAACGCACTGAGCGATTGCTCCAACGTGCCTGCAGGCAGGTTGTAATGGCGTACTTCGCTCTGTTCGGCATGTACCGCGTAAATCGGCAGCGCAATGCTTGCAGCGCTGGCAAGCAACACGCCACGCAGCGCTACGGCAAGGCGGGTCCTGGGTATATGGCGAGGTGAGAACGCAGATGACATGTGAATCGAGCTCCATTCGTTTGGCAGGGTGTTTTCCCTATTGGCCGAAGTGCTCGAAAAACCCGCAGTCTCAAACTCGTCTTTTTGCAATTTATGCTGAGCGAGGAACAACGCGACGCCAGAACCGCGTGAAACGCTCAACCCTGACGGGCATTGAATCGCTGAGGGCATTCAGTGCCTGCTCAATATCATCCAGCTGGAAAACGCCCGATACCTTCAACCCCGCCACCGGTGGCGCGCAGCCAAGCCAGCCGTGCTGATAGCGTGCCAGTTCCGCGATCAGTGTCTGCAACGGCAGGCTGCGTGCTACCAGCTGGCCCCGCGTCCAGGCGCTGGCATCCATTTCGCTGTGTTGGAGCTTACGGCTACCTTCGTCGCTGATCGAATACTCCTCGCCTGCGCCCACCAGTTGCTGCCGTGCCTGCTGATGGATAAGCACCTTGCTCTGTTCGACCATCAGCCGTGTGCGCGTAGCTTCCTGGCGCACCGCAAACGCCGTACCCAGTGCCTGCAATTGTGCCTGGGCGGTGTGCACCCAGAAGCTGCGCCGGCCTGCGGGCGAACCTTCGTCAGCGCCGGTATAGATGAAGATTTCACCCTGCAACAGCTTGATCAGGCGCTGGCTATTGGTAAATGAGACATCGACGGCGCTATTGGTATTGAGCTGCAGCCGTGTACCGTCGGCAAGCATCACTGTTCGTTGCTCGCCCACGCGGGTGCTGTAGTCGGCACCCCAGCGCTGAACCTGCTCCTGGCCCTGCCAGCCCGTTGCGCCAACGACCAGGCCGGTACCCAGCACCTGAAGCAGCCGCCGCCGGTCCAGCTGGCGATGCTGTATGCGCTCAAGGGCTTCACGCGCGACACCGCCGGGGACGCCTGGCAGGCTGGCGAGGTTGTGGAAGGTAGATTCGTTGTTCTGCAATGCCTGCCAAGCGGTTTCATGCAGAGGATGAAGCTTGCGCCAATCCAGGCAACCCTGCAGGGCATGCTCGTCCGCGTAACCCGACTGTAAGCGCACCATCCACATGATCGCCTGGTCGAGCACGTCATCGGGTAGCTCGGGGCGCGTTGCGCCGCTCATGAGGTAGCGAAGTAGCAATGGCGGATAGCTTTCGCCATGTAGCTCTCCACCGACCTCAGGCTGACCCCCAGTTGCGCGGCGATTTCCTTGTAGCCCAACCCGTCCAGGCGCGACAGCAGAAAGGCTGTGCGCACCTTGGGCGGCAAGCCGTCGAGCAAGGCATCCACCTTGGCCAGGGTTTCAAGCAGGATCATCTGGGCTTCCGGGGATGGCATCAACGGCTCTGGCAGGTTGGCCACTGCATCCAGGTAGGCCCTTTCGACACGATCGCGGCGCGCACGATCGATCACCAGAGCGCGGGCAATGGTACTCAACCAGGCACGCGGCTGGCGCACATCCTGTATCCGGTCAAGTTTGCCCAGCACATTGACGAACGTATCCTGAGCCAGGTCGGCAGCGTTATCCCCTTGGTGCAGGCGCTTGCGCAGCCAGTCCACCAGCCAGGCGTGGTGGTCGATGTAGAGGGACTGAACATCAGCCTGCGTTGCAGATGGCACGGGCGGGGTAGACAACTTCAGCCCTCTTGTTGGTATAGGATTGCGTTTGAGAATTTATCTCATCCTATCTGGACTGAATTGTGCCTGACAAGGATCACGACGTAATCCAGGGCCCTGCTTCTGGCTTGACCGGTAACGGACCTGTCGGCGATAGCGACCCAGAGCGCGGTTTCAGAGATTCTGAACAACAAGCGCAAGAGGACGGAGCAGCCATAGGCATGGCGACTGTATGGGTGTAGACGTTCTGCCAGTACACTGAGCGGAATGTTTTACACTGGTTTTCAACGTTGTAGTATCGCCAAATTGGCGATACGATCATGCCATGTCTACCAAATACCGATTTCGCGACAAGTACCGCATCGAGCTAAGGGAAAGGGATCATCTACCACCCCACGTACACCTTACCGGCGGTGGGGTGGACGTGGTGATCAGTCTGGAATCTGTGACTGTTAGCCAAGGCAGGGCACCTGCGAAAGTGGTGCAAGAAGCCTTGGCCTGGGTGGCGGCCAATCAGGCCGATTTGTTGAAGGAGTGGATGAAATGGCATCGATGAAACGTCCCCGTCTGAAGAGTGTACAGCCTCGATCGGACGCCAGCCTTGAGCTTACCTTTACCAATGGGCAGCATTTCACCCTGGATATGAGCGATGCGGTCAAGACGTATCCTGGCTTGGCGCCACTGTCCAAGCGCAAAGCGTTTGAAGGCGTCGTATTGGGCGACGGAGGATGGTCGGTGGAGTGGCCAGCGCTGGATATTCAGATTGGTGCGGATACCCTGCTACTGGACGCGCTTGCCCAAAACGCACCTGATGAAAACACCCGAGTTTTCATTCGCTGGCGTTTGCGGCACCGGATGACGCTCGACCAGGCTGCCGAAGCGCTGGGAGTCAGCGCCCGCAGCATCAGCCGCTACAGCAGTGGTCGTGAAGCGGTACCACGCACATTGGCGCTGGCTTGCCTGGGTTGGGAGAGTCTGGAGCAGAAAGCCGCCTGACAGGGTTTTTTGAGTGCTGTCGGAGGGCTTGAGCCTTCGCTGTTCTGGCCTGAGATTGCCAGGGCCGCTTTGCGGCCCATCGCGACGCAAGGCCGCTCCTACAGGAGACGCGGCGTGCTTGTGAGTCTTTTACTCTGCGCGATGGTGCAGCCTGGTAGAGCCACGGGTGTTGCTGTGGGATTGTTGAGGCCGCTCTACGGCCGAGTCGCCACAGCGTCTTGCGCAAGGCTGGGGGAATCCGCCATTTGAGTCATACCTCTTAGCCGAAAACAAAAAAGGCCCACCTTTCGGTGAGCCTTTTTTGATACTGCGTATGGTGCCGGCACCAGGAGTCGAAAAATATAGTAAGCTTCTGATCTATAAGGTTTTTAAATCAATTCACATGAGCCAGTATCTCTAAAACTACCCTAAGGCTCTGTCTGATAGCCCAAGATACATAACTAACTCTAGCAGGATGGAAGGCACTCTAACGTTCTGGGCTATGGCTAATCTCGCGTGGTTGCACGAATAGGGGAATCCCTCTAGCGCTGGTCAGCAGTGACAAACGGCGCCCTGTAGCTACTCACCGATGGACGTGTTACTGGCAAAATGATAGCTTCTCGCTCCGAGTGGTGAGCATAAACGTCGCGATGTAACTTACGATATTTGAGGCTGCGGTAATTTTCAGGCTGCGTTAGAAAATAATAATTATCCATGACCTTTCATTTCTTAAGGGGCGCTCCCGGTTAAATGTGGCTGGGAGGGGCACAGGCCATGTTTGTAATTGTCGAGAGGTATCAATAATTGAATGCGCTAAAGCATTGCTTGATAAATTATTGATCTGTTGCATAAGGCGTTTTGATCGTCCGGGTAATTATTTTTATAGTCTTGATTTCTGATGTTTTCATGTCAATAAGGAGATGGATTTGCTTAGTTCTGTGAAAATAGAGCGATTTAAGAATATTACGGACATTGAAATTCCTCTAGGAGGTATAAATCTCCTTATTGGATCTAATAATGCGGGTAAGAGCAGTATCCAGCAAGCAATCCAATTTTCTGTGTCTATTGCACAAACTACTGCACAACAAGGCGCTCGGTGGTCTCAAGATAGATGCCCCTCATCACTTTCTAGTGAGTCGTTGATTTACTCACCTTTGAGGGACGTTGAAGCGTTAGCACCGTACGGAAGGCTTCAGACTTCATTGGAGCATGCGATTAAAGTAACTTTTGTTGAGAACACAAACTCAACTGTTACTATACGAAAAGGCAGGAATAGAAATATTACTACCTCGCTAGAAGGTAGATCTTTGGGAGAGCACCTCCAAAACATTGAAAGCCCTTACTCAATGATTGTTCCTGGTCTAGCAGGAATACCTTCCTTTGAAGAATATAGACCGCCATCAGTTGTCCGTAAAGCTGCCGCAAAAGGAGACTCGAATAGTGTCTTTAGAAATATTTTGCTGCTGCTATCTAAGGATGATCAGTCATGGCAATCGTTTAAGGATAAGTTTAAGACTGTATTTCCAGATTATGAGATAAGCGTGAGGTTTGACTCCAATATTGATGAACATATCAATGCGAGAGTTACTAGTAACGAGGTGTCGCTGCCAATTGATTCGTGTGGGACAGGGATTCTACAGGCCATTCAAATACTAGCTTATTATTATTTGTACAAGCCTAAGCTGCTTATATTGGATGAGCCTGATTCGCACTTGCATCCAAATAATCAAAGAATTTTAGCGATCTTGCTCAAAGAGCTACACCAGGAAACCGGCTGTCAACTTATAATCTCTACGCATTCTCGACATTTTTTCGATGCGCTTAAAGATGATGCCACTATTCATTGGATAAATAATTGTTCTTTGGTTGAAAATTCGGAAGATCTTGAACGAAGCATTTTGCTAGAAATCGGGGCTCTTGATAAGGGGGATCAACTGAGAAATGGCGAGATACCTTGTATATTGCTTACTGAAGATGCAGATGTAAGTTATATTAATCTTATTGCTGAGGCTTCTGGTTTCTTGCCTGGGGAGTATCAAGTTTGGTCATATAATGGTTGTTCGAATATACAGATCGCGCAGGCATTGAATTCATTCATAGTTGAACATGCTCCAGGTACAACTGTAGTTGTTCATCGTGATCGGGATTATATGACGGACGCTGAAATTTTGGAGTATAAGGAAGGTTTAGAGGCTGTAGGTATAAAAGTCTTTATTTCGGTCGGAAATGATGCTGAGAGTCACTTTGTAGATGAAGAGCATATTTCCGAGTTATATCCTCGGCTAACACAGCAGCAAGTTTCAGCGTTGATAGAGGAGTGTCTCAATGAACGACGAGATGCGATACTGGAGAAGTACATAAACACAATATACAATCGACAGCTTCAAGACTCCTACAGAGGTGGCGCCAAGCCGAATGCTGGTCTTATTGCTCGGCAGTGCACGCAAAACTTTGATGGCAATATGCGCGGTTTCATGCACGGGAAAATTGTAGAGCGTTCTCTCAGAGGAAAGCTACAGGCTCAAGTTGGACAGAATATCGACCTTTGTAGGGTAACTAGAGGTATTTCTGATCCGACTTTGTCTGCGATTGCGGGTGAAATTTGGCACGACTGATCAGTGAGATTACATGCAGCGGAGAAAAGTTACGCGGGCTAGTTTCGTCGCGAGCACAACCTAGATCACTATCTAAAGCAAATATTCTGATTTTTTTAGCGCAAATATCAGTGTGCTGAGTATTCAGTCTCGGGCGTTAGCTATCCGCTGTGGAGGAAAAAGGGGACAAACTTATTTAATGGCACATCAACTATCGTCGAAAAATAAATCTGTCCCCTTTTCTGCGGCGCAACGCTATGGGAAGTGCCAAAATGAGAGTGATCGATACGTTGTGGCTGTAATGAATAACAGAAAATATACGTGTCCTAGATCAATGCGGATTTGCTGATGCTTGTTCTTTTGAGGCCTAGCGCTCTGGTGTTATGGCTGAGAACTGTAAGCAGGTGAGTCGAGACCTGAGCAGAAACAACTATTTTAAGATTTGGTACTCCATGATTGATTTAATGAGTTCCGTACCGTACTTCTGAACAACAGCATAATAGAATGTCGGCTCCACGTGCTTAGCGAATGCCAGCCTTCCCTTGAGTGCATAGATGTCTTCACTAGACATGCCACCAAGTGAGTATCTATGAATCAACGATCTAAAGTACCTTTTTTTCTCTCGGCCTAGTGATATTTTGTTGTCATTCGTTAGTACCAGTCCTGTGACGTGGCGGTTGTTTCCTTTTGATGAAAAAACAGTTTTGTCCTGGTTTACTCTTAAGGTTGGATATCCAATCTCGGCACAAGTCTTGGTTACTATATCGGGAAGCTCAAACAGAATGCCTCGGACATTAGTTGTAAATGTGAGATCGTCCGCATAGCGTGTGTATCTGACACCTAAACGAGTGCACTCGTCGAAGACCTTGCAATCAAACTCGTACATCAAGGTGTTAGATATGAAAGGTGATGAAGGCGCGCCGATGCTAAGTCTATGCGCAGGGTCTTTCTTTGTAGCCCAGAAAAATATTTTCCTTACGGCGTAAGCATCTTCTCTAGCGATATCTTTTCTATGTTTCTTTATGTGCGTAATAAGATCGCTCGGGCCTATGGACGGAAAGAAGTCCGAAAAATCCATTTTTAACAGATATTTGCTACCCAGATGTACTGCGGCGTTTTCCTTGATGCTTAAGCCATCTCTATAAGCTGTAGCGCAATCATGGATAGGAAGGCCTTTCAAGTAACTATCGAGAACCATTCGCTGTATTACTTTCAGCACCTCAGTAGGCTGCGCAATGGTTCTAAGTCCTCGGCCACTCCGTTTTGGAATTGAATACACCTTATATCGGTAGGGTGCAGTGTTCACGAACTTTACTAATTCTGCGGTACTGATTAGTAGCTTACTTGCCAGTTCTTCTAAGATCAGCATCACTCCGCCCCCACTGGCAAGACGACCGGCTCGGGAGTAGCCACAGCGTAGGCAGACTGAATAACATGCATTCTTCTCGACTCGCTATCATTGGTCGCATAATATTGTTGCGCCGCAAGTTTAACCTTAATCGGTTCAAATTTCCCTGCAAACTCGACCATAACTACATCGAGGGCGACATAGTAGTAGTCGATATGGCCTCGTTTCGAACTTTTAATCAAGTTGAATTTGCCGAGGAGAAATATAAGCCTTTTCAGTTTGTCTCTTGAAATGTTAATGTCGAGGGCTCGAAGGTAGCCTTCAATTTCCATAAGCTTCAAGGCTCTGAAAACTTTAATGATTTCATAAATTACGAAGGCGATGTGTCCTTCGTTATCGATGTTGAACGCCTCTGATTCGTCTCGATTTGATATGGCGCCTAAGATATCTTCTCTCATCTCTTTTAATGAAGAAGATAGACTTCCTGCTAGGTCATTGTTATCCCAGGGATAGGAGCAGACGCTGCTTTCCTTTACGCCTTGCAAGTATCTTAATGGCCCGAGCTTAATGAATGAGCTTTCTTCGTAGTGATCTTGCCTGACAAAGACCAGTATTTTATTCTTGAGAGCTTTGTTTTTTACAAATAGCCCGAGCTCAGCTAACGCACCCGGACTTTCGAGGATTATAACAATCAAGGACGATATGTGAGCAATGTCGCTCTCAAAGGCCAAGAGGTCTTTGTAAACAGCATCATGAATCCAGTCTTTAAAGTCTTCAGCCAGAGTAATGCTGTCTGCAAGATGACAACGGGCTTTGTGCAAATACTCAACAAGTGCCCCTCTAACAGAAGTCGGAGCAGCAGACTTAACATCTACTTGGCCACCGCAGAGAAAAAGGATTGGATGAGTCAGAACGACACGGGAGTTTTCAAGAGAAATATGAGCTAGTGACTCGAGTCTTTTGTCATCGTACTTCAACGTCACGTTAGTCGACCCTAGTCCATGGCACTTGATTGCGTCTCCAGGAGGTTCTCTTTACCAAAGATATAGCGGCGAAGGCTCGCGTGGGATTTGCGAGGAGTGCGAGTGCTAAGGCACGAGTGCGACGAGTGAAGCCCACGCGAGCCTTCGTCGCAACTAATACCGTTCAATAAATTAGAGTCCGGCTATACACCAGACTAGAGCTCGAAAGCTCCTAAAACGCGTAAAGAGGGCACCAATATTATTGGTATGCGAGCTTTTGTCAAGTCTACTTTCGGCTGGGCCTAGGGTGTATTCCAGCAGCCGTGGCGCGGCTCGAGGCACACTGACGAGCGCTACAGCGCGTTCCTGATTTAGAGAAGAAACACGTTCATGCCGATCCTGTAGTGCCTTGGTACGTCTCCCGCCGCCAGGCCGGAGAAGGTTGCCTATGAGCGGCCTGTGATAGCCGATTGGTGCCGTTCGTTACTACCAGCATTAGATCCGAATCAGAGATTAAAGACCCATGACTTTTCTAGGCGACGAGCGAGCAGCCGAACCGTCAGCACGTAGTAATACCGCGTCTCTTCACTGCGTTTGCTCATCCGATGATCGAGAAACCACGCGACATGCTTTCTCTGCCAAACCCAAGGCGTCTCTCGCTGCCAGCGAACGGCAATCTCAGCCTGGATGATTTTCGCCTGCCGTATGTGGCGTTGCCGAGTTGCGTGCGAGCCGGACAGTACTCCAGACAGGAACAGCTCCATATCGAATGGCTTACTCATGCCCGGCCACCAATGTAGGCCGCTACCACGTCGATCCGACCGTGCCCCAACTCATAGCTGATTTGCCTTCGGGCCTCACGATCTAGGATCCTATCTGCCTGGTAACATTGGCCTCCGTTGATAGGCGCGGGCTGCTGGGTGATTTGCTCATAGCGTTCACATGCATACGCCGATCGTAACTCATGGAAGCCTTTGAGCTTGTGTGCATGCAGGACATCCCGCGCTGGGCGGATGATTTCCTGCAGAACATTCCGATAGCTTTCGTCTGGCGCAATCAGGTTGCGGCTACTCGCAGGCGACACCTGCCGTGCAAACCCAAGTGCATCTTGAATATGGTGGTCCACCGCGATCCATCGTGGCGCAGAGGCGCCAGCTCGGCCGCCTTTAGTGCCATCCTGGATGTTGATCCTGCTTAGGTCGTTGGCCTCACGGCTCAGCCGTGGCAAGTCGGCTAGGATGGCCTCACGCAAGCGCATTCCGGTGGCTCGCGCCAACAGGACGATCGCTGCGGCCCGTCTCTGGTCACGGCTGCAAAGCGCCTCGAAGATCTGCTGAACTTGTTCGCGGTCTTGGCCTTGCGGCACCGACTGCCGAACCCCGGTGCGCTGCATACCCAAAGCCTTGCTCGGACTTGGCAACTTCACGTACTGATCACCGCGAAGCGCCGCCATGGTCCTGTTAACGCTGGATAGCCGGTTTTGTGCGGTGCTGACGGCGAGGTCACCGCGCCGAACCAGGTCGCGCAGATACGCCGCATAGTCGGCCAACACCTTTCGATCAATCTGCCGCGCATCATTGATACCCGGCCCCTGTTCGGAGCGGCACCACTTCACGAATGCCTGCCACCGATCACAGTGTGCTTTCACCGTACCGTAGTGGCCTCCGCCGAACATGTCTTTCAGCGCTTGTGGTCCTGCGTAACTCAACTGCCTGCCATAGCCGAAATTACGACCACCGCGTCTACCCACCAATGGCATGTCAGTCACCTCATCTACCGTTCTTTGATCCTTGCCCCACGTCATCCCACCAAGAATGCTGAGTGTTATCAGGGATCAAGGCCCCTGCGACCTGTGGGGAACGTCCACTACGCGGGACTGGCGGCTCCTTACGTCCGGGAGCAAGGGCATCTCATGATCTGGCCTCCTGAGCACCGTTGCCGGTGGGCGGGTAGAGGCGGCATTGGCTGACGAGACCAGCACCTGAAGATCCTGAGCCGGGTGAACGCAGCGATGCGATGACCGGGGCATGCCTGACTGTCAGTCAGGTGCAGTCCATTCCCTGGTCTGCGGCACCATCATCTGCAGCGCTGTTGCTGGTGACATCGGCGTTTGTCACGCCGATTGTCACGAGGGGAATTGCCGCAAAGCCATATGCGATGAGGGCTGCAGCAGTGGTAGGAGCGCCCGTCTCTTTCCAGAGAAAGAGACGGGTGCAGGTTGGCGCATACGAAATGGCCAAGCGGATAGGTTGCTGCTGGACAGAAGGGTAGGGTGGCTGCCGCAGGGGCAACGATGTTTAGTTGGCATCCATCACATGGGTAGTGACCGTACGAGCTACCGGACGCGAATCGTACTTGGGGGTTGAACCACCGCGGTAGCGGCGTGACCTTTCAGGTTTCTGGCCACATTCGGCTGCCTCGGCAGCGCTTGCATCTACCGGTCTACGCTTGTGGACAATGTTCGTCAAGCAAAGCAATTTCAGGGGGTTAGCGCCTGTGGATAAAACTATCCTCCGGTGGACATCAGTGGTTTTCCACAGATGACAACTGTGCCAGTGGTTTTTAATAAGGTTAGGTCCATTGAAACGGGGCGGCTTTGCCGCCTCGTTTCAATGGACCCGCGCGGAGGAGCTTCATGCGGAGCTGTGGGTAACTTCACAGCGGGCTTGGGAGGTAGCGCGGCGGGCTACTCGGTCCTCTTGGCACTGCGAAGGCGCGTGACGTTCTCACCTGACTGATTGGCGAACTCATGCGGGGTGACATGCTCCTCGCGGTTTACCTCCAGAAACCGGCTCCACCAAGTCATGATCATCCGGCGCTCTTCGAGGAACTCGGCCTTGTGGGTATAGGCGGCGCGCACGTTGTTGCGTTCCTTGTGGCTCATCTGTCGCTCGATAGCCGTCTCCGACCACAGCCCGGACTCGACCAGCGCACTGCACGCCATGGCTCGGAACCCGTGGCCGCAGATATCCACCTTGGTGTCGTAGCCCATCGTCCTGAGCGCTGCATTCACCGTGTTTTCGGACATCGGTTTCCACGGTTTGGCATCCCCCGCGAACACCAGGTCGAACTTGCCGGTGATCGCGTGGATCTGCTCAAGCAAGGCCACTGCTTGCGGCGATAAGGGTACAACGTGAATGTCCCCGGCCATCTTTGTACCCCTTGTGGAAAAGGGCACGCCGTCCAGCGCCGGGCGGGTGTCGGGGATCTCCCAGATACCTCGCTTGAGGTCGAATTCATTCCAGCGGGCGAAACGCAGCTCACTGGAGCGTACGAACACATGCAAAGACAGCATCACCGTGAGGCGCGTGAGCGGGCGACCTTTGTAGCCGTCGATACGCGCCTGTAGCTCAGGTAACCGCGATAAGGGTAGAGCGGGTCGATGTGTAACCCGTGGTGTTTTGATCGACCCATCGAGGTCGTGGGCTGGGTTCGCCGTGATCAGCCGCAGCCGTTTGGCTTCGCGCATGATGCTTTGCAGGTAGTTCTTGACCCTGAGCGCCACGTCGATGGTGCCGCGCTTCGTCACGACTTCCAGTGGTTGCATGAGGTCGTGGGTGTCCAACTCAACGATTGCTCTGGCACCGATCAAAGGGAATACGTGAGTCTTTAACCGGCTGAGCACAGTCTTGGCGTGGCCCGGCGCCCACTTCGGCACCATCCCGGCATACCAATCGAGCGCAACGCTTTCGAAGGTACGGCCATTGATCACGGCTTGCACCTTGGCCTGCTGCTTGGACTGTATAGGGTCAATGCCATTGGCGAGCTGCTGTTTGAGCTCGAAGCGCTTACGGCGAGCGTCAGCCAGTCCGACTACCGGATAATTGCCGAGAGAGGTAAGGCCCTCGCGACCATCGGGCTTCACGTACCTGAGCCGCCAGCCTTTGCGACCGTTGGGCTTCACGAGCAGGTAAAGACCGTCGCCGTCAAAAAGCTTGTACTCAGTTTCGCGAGCCTTTGCAGTGCGGCAGGCGTTGTCGGTAAGGGGAGCCGTTGTGCGAGCCATAAGGGTACTTTCCAATGTCGAATTGGTAGGTATCCTTAAAAGTACCCTTATTAGCGCTGGCTACCCTCGGAATCCGACGGAACGCCAAAACGAAAAAACCCGCCAGAAGGCGGGTTTTTCGTGGGTTCCAGAGATTTTGAAAGCTTTCTATGGAACCTTGAATGGTGCCGGCACCAGGAATCGAACCCGGGACCTACTGATTACAAGTCAGTTGCTCTACCATCTGAGCTATACCGGCAATGGGGCGTCATTATAACGATCGTTTGGCGCCTGTAAACCACTTCCTTGCGAATGTTCGAAAAAGACCTAAGTCACCGGCCTAAAAGGAGAATTTTCCTACCAGCCGCGGTGGATCGTGTTGACGCTTGGCTCGCTTTTGCCCGGGTTGAAGAACAACTTGTCGTTGTCGCAACCGCGCTTGCGGCAGGGGCTTTCGGTGCGCAGGGGCAGGCCGTTGTCGCCGCCCAGTTGCATGCCGGGGTGGTTCCAGCCCAGGTTGCTGTTTGGGTGAGGCGAGGTGCCGCCGGCGCAGCCGGTCAGGGTCAGGGCGAGGGTCAACAGGGCGAGGGGTTTGGCTCGGGTCACGATGGTCAGGTCCGTTGGTCCATTGTCGGTTCTGGCGCAACGCCAGAAGGCCGCGAGGCTGGCGGGCAGCGCGCGACGTCACTTTTTAATGATTTGGGGGGCGGATGATACACCGTTACGGCGGTGGGGCATTAGCCTTGTGTTGCCTGATAGGGCCTCTTCGCGGGTGAACCCGCTCCCACAGGGATCGTGTGAGTGCGGCAATTTGCGTAAGGAAATTCTGAACCATGGGGCCTAAAGCTTCTGGGTTTGGATGCTTGGGAAGTATCCTACGCGCGCCGCCGAAGTATCGCTGTTGTCGGGGAAGTGGCTCACGGATACCGTTCTCGGGTCGCTCTGGCGACCGGGTGTGAGAACCCGACTTTGAACGTATCGGCTGCGTAATGGCGACCGTGCGCGGGCAGACCTTGGTCTGGCCGAGCTTCCTATGTTCACTCGGTTTCTCACCTCGTGCACGGTTGCCGCCTTTATTCCGTGAGAAAGAATGAACACGGCAACTCCTTTTGAACTAGGGAGTTTGAACATTGAAAACGATCGATTCTGATCCCAGCACCCCCAAGCCAATCACCACCGCAGGCGTGGAAACCTTCCTCGCAGCCGGTAACCCATCCCTCAATCTGCTACGCGTGGAGCCCGGTGTCCCTGTGGATGCTGCCTACGAGCATGTCTCGATCCTGATGGGCTACATCAAGCACCTGGTGCGTGAGGGAGATATGGAAGACGACCATAAATTCCTGGGTGCTGCCGATTACCTGTGCGACATGGCCAAGGCGCTAATGAACGATATCGAGATTGCCAAAGGTAAGGCGCACTGACATTTTTGCTCCCACAAAAGCCGCTTGCGCCAACCACAAGAAATGTTTATGCACAAGTGGCATTTGGGACTTGCGCGAAAGGCATGCCGGATCGCTGCGCCGCTGGTCTTTGCGCAAACGCCTGTTTTTACTGGCCTTGAGCTGCAACCCGGAATAAGCCAAACGCTTGAAATAGCGCTTGGATCCAACAGGTAATCAAAAGCTTGTTCACAGACTTATCCACAGGTTGTGCTGCGGCTAACGGTCGCGTTCTGCGAGGATGAGCAGGTTGCGTGGGGTCAGTGGATAGTCGCAAAACAAGCCCAGGCGAACGGCGTAGCCTTGTTCTTCGAGGAACAGGGCGCGATCGAGTACCAGCCACAACTCCAGCGGGCGGCGGAACAGGTTGCGTACGCGCTCCAGGTTGCGCACCTCGGCCAGGCGCTGCCAGCCGGCGGCTTCCAGGGCGGCCCAGTCCGGGTTGCCGGTCAAGGGCAGTTGTTTGAGGTCTGCCAGGTCGCGGCAGTACTGCTCGAAGGGCTTTTCCAGCCAGGCTACCGGCAGCGACGGCGTTGCAAGGTATTCGCTGGTTTGGCGCTGCTGGCGTTGCAGCAGATCAAAGCCCAGGCGCCGGGCCATCGAGGTGTCGCGCTGGCGCCGCACGCGGGCACCGGCGGTGACGGTTTCGCTCAGGGGCAGGCCCAGGTCGTCCAGCGACAGCCTTAGGGCCGACGCCTGCGCGGCTGTGGATAACGCTTGGTACTGCGGCGCCGCGATGCGGTTGTAGCAGCAGGGGGCTACGGCGAGTTGCCGACAGCCTTGCTGGCTGGCCAGCTGCATCAGGCGTACATGCAGGTCGCCGCAGGCGTGCAGGGCGACCACGCTTTTGTCGCTAGCCAGGTGGCGGGCGCTGTCGCTGGCCATCACATCCTGGTGTACGTGCTGTGCTGGCAATTGATGGTGGGCGCTCAGGGCCTGGCCGGCGGCGACTAGTTCGGCGTCGTATTCCAGGCAGGTCAGCTGCTGGCCGGGTTGCAGCAGGCGACGGCCGAGGTGGCCTTTGCCGGAGCACCAGTCCAGCCAGTGGCGCGGCGGGTGGTGGAAGACCAGGTGGCTGGCGAAGGCTTCGATCTGCTGCCATTTGCGGCCGGGGACGGCGACGTCGAGGCGGTGGGCGGCAGGTGGCAGGTCGGTTTGCGGGAGGCTGCCGAGGGCGGCGAGCTGTTGGGCTTGTTCGGCCAGTTGCGGGAAGGGCGCGGGCAAGCGGTCAGTGGCGCGGTCGGCTTCGGCGTCTGCCAGGGAACATTGGCGCAGGTGGGTGGCGAGTTCGGGGTGGGTGGTTTCCCAGGCCAGTTGCAGGGTGGTGAAGGGGCGCGGTTTCCACAGCTGTTGGTGCTCGATCAGGAACTGGTCGAGGGCCTTGAAGCGGGTGCTTAGGTGGTGGCTGTGGAGGTGGCTGGGCATGGGTAGATGTGTGTTGGGTTTGAGGGCCTCTTCGCGGGTGAACCCGCTCCCACAGGATTAGCACAGGTTTCAAGGCCAGTGATGTACCTGTGGGAGCGGGTTTACCCGCGAAAGGGCGAGTAAGGTCTCAGCGACCCTGGCAGGCATCTACACGCAGCCAGCGCTCCAGCAGCTTGAAGCCCTGTACCAGCAAGAACGAGATCACCAGGTAGAACACGCCTGCGGCAAAGAAGATTTCCACCGGCAGGTAGGTACGGGCAATGATGGTACGGGCCATGCCGGTCAGTTCCAGCAGGGTCACGGTACTGGCCAGGGCACTGGCCTTGAGCATCAGGATCACTTCGTTGCTGTACGCCGGCAGGCCGATGCGCGCAGCACGGGGCAGCATGATGTAGAACAGCGCCTTGCCACGCGACATGCCCAGCGCCCGCGCCGCTTCGATCTCACCTTTGGGGATCGACTGCAGCGCGCCGCGCAGGATCTCGGCAATGTACGCGGCGGTGTGCAGGGTCATGGTCAGCACCGTGCACCAGAACGGATCGCGCAGGTACGGCCACAGCGAGCTGGAACGCACCGCATCGAACTGCGCCAGGCCGTAGTAGACCAGAAACAGCTGCACCAGCAGCGGCGTACCGCGGAAGAAGAAGATGTAGCTGAACGGCACGGCGCGCACGTACCAGCGGCGCGAGGAGCGGGCGATGCCCAGCGGGATGGCCAGGATCAAACCGGCAACCACGGCAATGGCTACCAGCTCCAGGGTCAGGACCGCACCCTCGGCCAGGCGTGGCAGCCATTTGAAGATGACTTCCCAATTCATTATTCAGCCCTCGCAAAGCCGCGAGCGGCGCGTTTTTCCATGAAGTACATGCCGGTCATGGCAATGACGGTGAGGCCCAGGTAGATGCAGGCCGCGACCATGTAGAAGGTGAACGGCTCCTTGGTCACGGTCACGCCAATTTGCGAGTGACGCATGATTTCTTCCAGGCCGATCACCGACACCAGCGCGGTGTCCTTCATCAGGATCATGAACAGGTTGCCAAGGCCGGGCAGGGCGATACGCCACATCTGCGGCAGGATGATCCGCGAAAGGATGCGGCCCTTGGAAAGGCCCAGCGCCAGGCCAGCTTCACGGTGGCCCTTGGGGATCGCCAGGATGGCGCCACGGAACACTTCGGTGGCGTAGGCGCCAAAGCACAGGCCCAGGGCGATAACACCCGCAGCGAAGGCGCTAAGCTCCAGGCCCGGCATGTTCAGGGCTTCGCCGAGGCTGTTCATCAGCCCGACGGTGCCGAAATAGATAAGCAGCACCCACAGCAGTTCGGGCACGCCGCGAACCAGGGTGGAGTAGAAGCCGCCAAGCCATTGCAGCGGCTTGAGCGGGGAGGTCTTGGCCAGGGCGCCGAGCAGGCCCAGCACCAGCCCCAGCAGCAAGGCGCAAAGCGCCAGTTTTACGGTCATCAGGGTGCCGGCCATCATGGCCGGACCGAATCCGTGCAGGTCGATATTCATGGGCAGGTCATTTTAGGGACTGGCGCGCCACCTGGGCGCGCCGGTCAGGGCGGGTCATTCGATGCTGAACGGGAAGTACTTGTCGTTGATTTTCTTGTACGTGCCGTCGGCCTTGATTTCGGCCAGGGCTTTGTTCAGCTCGTCGCGCAGCTTGGTGTCACCTTTGCGCACGGCAATGCCGATCTTGTCGCTGTCCATCACCGGCTCGCCCTTGAACTCGAAGTTCGAGCCGTCTTTGCTTTTCAGCCACTCGTACTGCACGTACTTGTCGGCCAGGATGCCGTCGATGCGGCCGGACACCAGGTCCAGGTAGGCGTTTTCCTGGGTGTCGTACAGCTTGACGTCGACGCCCTTGAAGTTGTCTTCAAGGTAGGTGCCGGCCAGGGTTGCACGCTGGGTGCCGATGACCTTGCCCTTCAGCGACGCTGCGTCAGTCTTGAAGTCGACGTTTTTCGGGGCGATGAACTGCAGCTTGTTGGAGTAGTACGGCTCGGTGAATTCCACCGCCTGCTTGCGCTCGTCGGTGATCGACAGCGATGACACCAGGAAGTCGAACTTCTTGGCGTTCAGGGCCGGGATGATGCCGTCCCAGTCGGAGGTGACGACCGAGCATTCGACTTTCATCTTGGCGCACAGGGCGTCGCCGATGTCTTTGTCGAAGCCAACCACGTTACCGCTGGCATCCTTGTTGTTGAACGGTGGGTAGGCGGCTTCGATACCCATGCGCAGTTTTTCTGCGGCCATGGCGTTTGCCGACATCACCAGCGTGGCAGCAGCTGCCAGGAGAAACTTCTTGTAAGTGTGCATGTATTGCTCCGTTAGCGGTGGCTTGACATGAATTGCTTGCAACGCGCCGAGTTCGGGTTCTCGAAGACCTGCTGCGGCGATCCCTGCTCTTCGACCAGGCCCTGGTGCAGGAAGACGACTTCACTGGACACATGGCGGGCAAAGCTCATCTCGTGCGTTACCAACAGCATGGTACGGCCTTCTTCGGCCAATGCGCGGATAACGTTTAGCACTTCCTGGACCATTTCCGGGTCGAGGGCCGAAGTGGGCTCGTCGAACAGGATCACTTTAGGCTTCATGGCCAGGGTACGGGCAATGGCGGCACGCTGTTGCTGGCCACCGGAAAGCTGGGCGGGGTAGCTGTGGCGCTTGTCGTAGATGCCAACCTTGTTCAGCAGCGCTTCGGCGGCTTCGATGGCCTCGGCCTTGCTTTGGCCGAGCACGCGGCGTGGCGCCTCGATGATGTTGTCGAGGATCGACATGTGCGGCCACAGGTTGAAGTTCTGGAAGACAAAGCCGATTTCGCTGCGCAGGCGGTTGATCTGGCGGTTGTCGGCGGCGATCAGGTCGCCGTTTTTGGCAGCCTTGAGCTTGAGGGCTTCGCCGGCCACCAGGATTTCGCCCTGGTGCGGGTTCTCGAGCAGGTTGATGCAACGCAGCAGGGTGGACTTGCCGGAGCCGGACGACCCCAGGATGGAGATCACGTCACCGTCGCGTGCGGTCAGCGAAATGCCCTTGAGAATTTCCTGCTCGCCGTAGCGTTTGTGCAGATTGCGGATTTCCAGCGCGGGCGTGGCCTGAGCCATGTGCGGTCCTCATGTGTTCGGGTGCGTTCCCAGCTATTGGCGGCCTTCCTGGCGAGCGCCAAGCTAGCATAGCGGCATTATGGCGGCCAACAGGGTTGCCAGGGACTGTGGGCACTGGTGGGGCAGTTTGTCGCATCGCTACAGCGTAACGTCGCGCAGATGTCCGCGAAGGTGTCGCCCAGCACCAGAGCCTTGATGAAAAAAGGCGCGATGGTGCCAGCTTTAGCCCGCTCATGGAAGCGGTTTTGGCCCATTCGGGGGGTAAACCCGACCTTTAGGTCAAAGGCGTTCATTGGGGGCAGGTTTACCTGGGAGTGCATCGGCAGGCTAAAAGGTTGTACCTGAAGGTTGCACTTTTTGGCATTGCCGTGGTGCACAGGTGTTACCGAGGAGCACCTTTGGTGCGTTTGTAAGTGGGTATTTCAGTAATCCGATGATTTGGCGCCCTTTCGGTCAAGGTATGGCCGAAAGCCCTCCAAACCGCGTGCTAAAAGGCCCGCGGAATTTTCTGACGAATGCATTCAGCAGATGGCGCACTTATTGCCAGTAGGAAACCGCCGATTGCAGCGACGCCCAGGTCAACCCCAGGCGCGCTCCGTTTCCGAAGTCGGAGTGGTCCACTCCTTACAAAGGTAGTTTTATGAGCGGTAACAATTCCAATGACCTCGCTCAGGGGCTCAAACAACGGCATGTGACCATGCTGTCCATCGCTGGCGTCATCGGTGCCGGCCTGTTCGTAGGCTCCGGCCACGCCATCGCAGCTGCCGGCCCGGCCGTGCTGCTGGCTTACGCCGCTGCCGGTACGCTGGTCGTGCTGGTGATGCGCATGCTGGGTGAAATGGCGGTCGCCTCGCCAGACACCGGTTCGTTCTCGACCTATGCCGACCGCGCCATCGGGCGTTGGGCCGGTTTTACCATTGGCTGGCTGTACTGGTGGTTCTGGGTGCTGGTGATTCCGCTGGAGGCCAACGCTGCCGCGGCCATTCTGCATGCCTGGTTCCCTGCGGTTGACCTGTGGGCGTTCTCCCTCATCATTACCCTGGCGCTTACCCTGACCAACCTGTGCAGCGTAAAGAACTACGGCGAGTTCGAGTTCTGGTTCGCCCTGCTCAAGGTGCTGGCAATCATCGGCTTCATCGCCGTGGGCTGTGCGGCCTTGTTCGGCTTTGTGCCGAGCAGCCAGGTGAGCGGTGCCAGCCACCTGTTCGACACCCAAGGCTTCATGCCTAACGGCCTGGGCGCAGTGCTGGCAGCCATGCTGACCACCATGTTCTCGTTCATGGGTACCGAAATTGTCACCATCGCCGCTGCCGAGTCCAAGGACCCGGGCAAGCAGATCAGCCGCGCCACCAACTCGGTCATCTGGCGTATCTGCCTGTTCTACCTGGTGTCGATCTTCCTGGTCGTGGCCCTGGTGCCGTGGAACGACCCGGCCCTGGCCGAAACCGGTTCCTACCAGACCGTGCTGAGCCGTATCGGCGTGCCGAATGCCAAGCTGATTGTCGACATCGTCGTGCTGATTGCCGTGACCAGCTGCCTGAACTCGGCGCTGTACACCTCTTCGCGCATGCTGTTCTCGCTGAGCAAGCGTGGCGACGCCCCGGCCATCGCCCAGCGCACCACCAAGGCGGCGACCCCGTACGTGGCGGTATTGCTGTCCACTGCAGCGGCATTCCTCTGCGTGTTCGCCAACTTCGTGGCCCCGGCCCAGGTGTTCGAGTTCCTGCTGGCCAGCTCTGGCGCCATCGCCCTGCTGGTGTACCTGGTGATTGCCATTTCGCAGCTGCGCATGCGTGCCAAGCGTGAAGCCAGTGGCGAGAAGATTGCCTTCAAGATGTGGCTGTTCCCGGGCCTGACCTGGGCGACCATTGCCTTTATCGTTGCCATTCTTGTGGTCATGGCGCTGCGTGAGGATCACCGTGCGGAGATCATCGCGACTGCGTTGCTGAGCATCGCTGTGGTAGCGGCTGGCTTGCTGGTGCACCGCAAGCGCGAAGCTGCCGGGCGGGTGGCGCTGGATAACTGATCCGCGCTGGCTGTAATGAAAAGGCCGCGCCCTGTGAAGGGTGCGGCCTTTTTGTTGCCTGTGTCCCTATCGCCGGCAAGCCAGCTCCTACAAGAAGCTTGCTGCCCTCAGGCCTGTCATGAACCTGTGGGAGCTGGCTTGCCGGCGATAGGGCCCTTGCAGGTTAAATGGCCCTGTCAGCCAAACTGCTTCTGCTGTTGCTGCTGCTTGGCCACCAACTCAGAGGCGGTGATGTAGGCCTCCTGGAACTCATCGCTTTCCAGCCAGGCCATGGTGGCCTCTTCGTCAGCGCCGTCCAGCCATTTGCGGTAGGCGTTGAACACCAGCACGATGTAGTCGGTAGCGTGCTCTTCCTTGTGCCCCTTGAGCACCAGGGCCAGCAGCGGGTCTACCAGGAACACCGAGATCATCGGCACCAGGCCGCCTTCCTGGGCTTCCTTCATCTTCTCGAACATCGCGTCGTAGCTGCCCGACTCCATGGCCTTGTTGTATACCTGCTCGACGCTGGCGCTGTCGCCGGCACTGGGCTTGACCGCCTGGCCGCTGCGCACCATGCGGTTCTGCTTGGCCTTGCTGGCGGCGCGCTTGGCGCGTTTTTGTTGCTTGGTAGGGGTGGCCATGGGGGCTTGAGTCCTTGGGTGGTGCTGGAAAAGTGCGTATTGAATCGCAGATGGCAGTGAAACCCAAGCGGCATTGGCGGGTCTGAGTCAGGCTGCCGGACATTCGGCATTCGCGCAAAGGACATTCACGGATGAAAGCACCCGTCATGCTCGGCCTGCTGGCCGCCGCTCTTGCCGGCTGCGGCAACATTGCCGCAGTCAAATCTTTCAATACCCCCTACGGCTCGCCCAGTGGCGGTGACACCGCACGCCTGCGGGTAATCGCCGACGGTATGGTACGGGCGGTACCGGAGAAGGACTGTGTGGACTGGTACAGCCCCGGTGCCGGAGTGATTGCGGTACCCACCAAAGGCTTCTCCGACCGCAATGGCGAAACCTTGGGCATGCCGGCCAGTGTATCTGCCCAGGCGGGTGACGCAGTCAGCGAAGTGCTGGTGCCTGCCGGTAAGCCGTTTACCCTGCACTTTCTCGATGGGGGCCGCTCGGCCGGCTATGACACGGTGCAGAACTGCCTGGGCATGTTCTCGTTCGTGCCGCAAAAAGGCGCCGACTATGAGCTGGTGGTGCACGGCTACAGCGCTTGCGGCGGCACGCTCAAGCGCCTGGACAAGGCCGAGGACGTGGCCCGGCGCAAAGCTGATTATTGCAGTGCCATGGCCAACTTCTAGGCCCTTCAGGCTGGTTGGGCGACCAGCTCGTCTTCCTCGAAGCCGCGAGCGGCCTTGCCGACCAGCAGCGCATCCGGGGCATGGGCCACGCTGTGGTCCTTGCCCGGGTAGTCCAGCGAATGTAGAAAGTGGCGGATGCAGTTGATCCGTGCGCGCTTCTTGTCATCGGACTTGATCACCGTCCACGGCGCATCGGCGGTGTCGGTGTGGAAGAACATCGCTTCCTTGGCCGCGGTGTAGTCTTCCCACTTGTCCAGCGACTTGATGTCGATGGGCGACAGCTTCCAGTGCTTCAGCGGGTCGTCCCGGCGCGAGATGAAGCGCCGCAGTTGCTCTTCGCGGTTCACCGAAAACCAGTACTTGAACAGCAGGATGCCGCTGTTGCACAGCATGCGCTCCAGGTCCGGTGTCTGGCGCATGAACTCCAGGTACTGCAGCGGTGTGCAGAAATCCATCACCTTCTCGACGCCCGCGCGGTTGTACCAGGAGCGGTCGAAGAACACCATTTCGCCCGCTGTGGGCAGGTGCTGGATGTAGCGCTGGAAATACCACTGGCCCTGTTCCTGCTCCGAAGGCTTCTCCAGTGCGACGATGCGTGCGCCACGTGGGTTGAGGTGCTCCATGAACCGCTTGATGGTGCCGCCCTTGCCTGCTGCGTCGCGCCCCTCGAACAGGATCACCACACGCTGGCCGGTTTCCTTCACCCAGCTTTGGACCTTCAACAGCTCGATCTGCAGCGCGTGCTTGGCCTTTTCGTAGTCCTGGCGTCGCAGTCGGGTACGGTAGGGGTAGCTGGCCGGCAGGCGCGCCGAGGTGCTGTCTTCGTTGCTGCCCTTGGGGGCGGTGGCAACTTCCAGCGCAGCTGGTTGCTGGCTGATACGGGTGATCGTCGGTTCCGGCTTGCGCTGGCGTGGGCGGCGCGTGCGGACTGGAGTGATGGCGGGTTCGCTGGGGGCGGGGAGCAGGAGCTTGC
>NZ_JAFBKA010000042.1:0-52818 GCF_022760795.1 Pseudomonas sp. BP01 | reverse complement strand
GACACCGACGGGCGCTCGACCACGTTGATGATCAGCACATTGCCATCGCGGTTCAGCTGGATGTCCTGGAAGAACCCGGTCTTGAACAGGGAACGGGTCGAGTCCACCAGGCGGCGGTCATCGGCCTGGTCACCGACGTTCAGCGGCAAGGCACCGAAGACACTGCCAGCGGAAACCCGCTGCAGGCCGTTGACGCGAATATCGGAGATGGTGAAGGACTCGGCGTGAACTTCAGCGATCATCAGTGCGGACATGACCGCAGTTAGCAGCAGACGTTTCATGAAGTCCTTTTATTCCAACTGGCAATAAACAACCCGCCGCGAAAAGGCGGCAGGTTCGCAATTGAGCGAAGCTTTATAGTCGACCCAGATCGTTGATCAGGGCGAGCAACATCACCCCTATGACCAAACTGATACCGATCTGGACCCCCCAACCTTGCACCCGATCTGACAGCGGACGACCGCGCGCCAACTCGACCAGGTAAAACAGCAAATGCCCCCCATCCAGTACCGGGATGGGCAGCAAGTTAAGAACCCCCAGGCTTATGCTCAGGTAGGCCAGGAAATTCAGGAAATCCCCCACGCCGGACTGGGCTGAAGCGCCCGCCACTTTAGCAATGGTTATCGGTCCACTCAAGTTTTTTACCGAGAGCTCCCCGAACAGCATTTTCTTCAGCGATTCAAGGGTCAGCACGCTCATGTTCCAGGTACGGGACAAGCCCTCACCCACCGCCTCGAGCGGGCCGTAGCTGATTTCGCGGAGCATGCTGGCAGGCCATTCGCCACCTTTTACCCCGGCGCCAAGATAGCCACCGGCAGCCTTGCCCTCACCCTTGCGTGCCAGGGTCACCGGCACCTCCAGGGCAGCGCCGTCGCGCTCCACACGCACCACCACTTTGGCATCGGGGCGGGCACGCACGCTGTCGACGACCTGCTGCCATTCCGTCACCGGCACGCCATCGACGCTCAGCAGCTTGTCGCCTGTCTTGAGGCCCGCAGCGGCAGCCGGCCCCTTCGGATCAATCTCGGCCAGCACCGGGACCATCGCCGGGCGCCAAGGGTGCAGCCCCAAGGACTGGATAGGGTCTGGCTCGTCAGCGCCCTTGAGCCAGCTGTCCAGCTTGACCTGCAGTTGGCGCTCGGCCGTGGCGCCTTCGTCGCGCACGCCAACCTGCAACGTGCCGCTTTCGCCCAGGCGACGAACCAGCTGCAGGTTGACCGCCGACCAACCGTTGGTCGGCTTGCCGTCGATAGAAACGATTTCCTGACCTGCGGTCAGCCCGGCCGATGCTGCCAGGCTGCCAGCATCGACCGTACCGATTACCGGGCGGACCTGCTGGGTACCCAGCATCGCCAGCACCCAGAAGAACAGGATGGCCAACAGGAAGTTGGCAATCGGGCCCGCTGCGACAATCGCGATACGCTGGCCCACGGACTTGCGGTTGAATGACTGATCAGCCAGCGCAGGCGGTACATCGCCCTCGCGCTCGTCGAGCATCTTCACGTAGCCGCCCAGCGGAATTGCTGCGACCACAAATTCGGTGCCATGGCGGTCATGCCAGCGCAGCAGCGGTGTGCCGAAGCCCACCGAGAAGCGCAGCACCTTGACGCCGCAGCGGCGTGCCACCCAGAAGTGGCCGAATTCATGAAAAGTGACCAGCACACCCAAAGCCACGAGGGTGCCGATAATCATGTAGAGCGCTGTCATGTCCATCTCCGAATGATGTTCAGCGGGCCGGCATCATGCCAGCCCCCTCAGGAACCTGGGCGGGCTTGCATCAGCGACCGTGACGCCTCAGCCACTCACGGGAAAGCTCCCGGGCACGCTGGTCGGCGGCGAACACCGCGTCCAGCGACGGCAGCGGCACGACGGGCTCCTGATCGAGCACCTGCTCGATCATACCCGCGATCTCCGGGAAGCGGATACGCCGCTCGAGAAATGCCTCCACCGCCACCTCGTTGGCCGCATTGAGTACGGCGGGTGCGCTGTTGCCGGCCTCGGCAGCCTGCCGCGCCAAACGCAGGCAAGGGAAGCGCTGTTCGTCGGGTGCCTGGAAATCCAGACGGGCGATGGCGAACAGGTCCAGCGGGGCCACCCCGGAGTCGATGCGCTCAGGCCACGCCAGGGCATTGGCGATCGGCGTGCGCATGTCCGGATTACCCAACTGCGCCAGCACCGAGCCGTCCACATAATCGACCAGGGAGTGAATGACACTTTGTGGGTGTACCACCACCTCGACCTTGGCCGGCGCGGCATCGAACAACCAGCAGGCCTCGATCAGCTCGAGCCCCTTGTTCATCATGCTGGCCGAATCCACGGAAATCTTGCGCCCCATGGACCAGTTGGGATGAGCACAGGCTTGCTCCGGCGTCACGTCCAGCAGCGCCTCGACCGGCGTTTCGCGGAACGGGCCACCGGAAGCCGTCAGCAGAATCCGACGCACGCCAACCGCGCTCAGGCCGCGAGCGTAGTCGCCGGGCATGCACTGGAAGATCGCATTGTGCTCGCTATCGATCGGCAACAATACGGCGCCGCTGCGCCGCACTGCCTCGATGAACAGCGCACCGGACATCACCAGGGCTTCCTTGTTGGCCAGCAACACTTTTTTGCCCGCCTCCACGGCAGCCAAGGTTGGGCGCAGGCCGGCGGCACCGACAATCGCCGCCATCACTGCATCCACTTCCGCTGCCGAAGCCACCTGGCAAAGCCCGGCCTCGCCTTCCAGCACCTCGGTGGCGCAGCCGGCAGCCGCCAGGGTTCCGCGCAGCCGCACGGCCGCCTCGGCACTCGGCACTACAGCGAACGCCGGGCGATGGCGCACGCACAGGGCCAGCAACTCGTCGATGCGCGAATACCCGCTGAGGGCGAACACCTGGTAGCGATCGGGATGGCGCGCGATTACATCCAGCGTGCTCAGGCCGATGGAGCCGGTGGCCCCAAGTACGGTAATACGCTGCGGGCGGCTCACATCACACCCCATTCGGCAGCCCACAACAACACGGCGAAAATCGGGATCGCCGCCGTAAGGCTGTCAATGCGGTCGAGTACACCACCATGGCCGGGCAGTAGATTGCTGCTGTCCTTGATACCGGAACGGCGCTTGAACATGCTCTCTGTCAGGTCGCCGACCACCGAGGACATGACCAGCAGCGCGGCGCCCAGTAGGCCCAGCAGGATCTGACCGAAACCCCAGTCGCGACTGATGCCGACCGCTAAGGTAATGGCCAGGCTCACCGCCAGGCCGCCATACACGCCTTCCCAGCTCTTGCCCGGGCTGACCTGCGGGGCCAGCTTGCGCTTGCCGAAGGCCCTGCCAGAGAAGTAAGCGCCAATATCGGCGGCCCATACCAGCACCATGACCGACAGGATCAGCCAATTGCCCAGCGGCCAGTGCTTGAGCAGCACCAGCCCCTGCCAGGCAGGCAGCAATACCAGCAGACCGATCAGCAACCGGCAGGCGGCACTGGCCCACAACTCGCTGCTACGCGGGTAGGTAAGCACCAGCCAGGTGGCCAGCCCCCACCAGATCACCGCTGCACCCAGCACCCAGGGCGCCAGCTCCGGAAGGATGTACAGCAACATCAGCGCGCCAGCGACCACCGCGGCATAGGCGATACGCAGCGGCTGGGCCATCAACCCGGCCAGGCGCGCCCACTCCCAGGCGCCAAGGGTCACCACGAAGCCGATGAACAGGGCGAAATCCCCGCCGTTGAGCAGGAAGAAGCCACCCAGCGCGATCGGCAGCAGGATCAGCGCAGTAATGATGCGTTGTTTAAGCATTAAGCACGAGCTCCAGCCTCGACCTGCTCGCTGGTCTTACCGAAGCGGCGCTGGCGCGAAGCGAAATCGGCCAGGGCATTGCGCATGGCCTCGTGTTTGAAGTCCGGCCAGTACAGGTCGGAGAAGTACAGCTCGGCGTAGGCCAGCTGCCACAACAGGAAATTGCTGATGCGGTGCTCGCCACCGGTGCGAATGCACAGGTCCGGCAACGGTAGCTCGCCGGTTGCCAGGCAGGTCTGCAGCAGGCCCGGGGTGATGTCTTCCGGACGCAGGTGCCCGGCTTGCACTTCACGCGCCAGCCGCTGTGCGGCCTGGGCGATGTCCCACTGGCCACCGTAGTTGGCCGCGATCTGCAGGATGAAGCGGTTGTTGCCGGCGGTCAGTGCCTCGGCCTCGCGCATGGCAGCCTGCAGCTCGGGATGGAAGCGCGAGCGGTCACCGATGATGCGCAAGCTGATGTTGTTCTCGTTGAGGCGCTTGGCCTCGCGACGCAGCGCCTTGAAGAACAGGTCCATAAGGGCACTGACTTCGTCAGCCGGTCGCTGCCAGTTCTCACTGGAGAACGCAAAAAGCGTGAGCACCTCGACCTTCGCGTCGGCGCACACTTCGATCACGGCGCGCACCGCATCGACACCCGCTTTATGCCCGGCAACCCCGGGCATAAAGCGCTTCTTCGCCCAGCGATTATTCCCATCCATGATGATTGCCACGTGACGCGGCACCACGGAGGGCACAGTCTGCTTGGTCTTTTCCATGAAGGCGTCCTGACCCTTAGATGGCCATCAGGTCCTTTTCTTTTGCTTCAGTGGCCTTGGCGATTTGCGCCTCGACATCCTTGATCAGCTTGTCGATGTCAGCACTGGCACGACGCTCTTCGTCTTCACTGATTTCCTTGTCCTTGGACAGCTTCTTCAGGTCACCCAAGGCGTCACGACGAATGTTGCGCACGGCTACGCGCGCATCTTCGGCTGCGGCGCGAGCCTGCTTGGTGAAGCCCTTGCGGGTTTCTTCAGTCAGCGGAGGCATATTGACCAGCAGCAACTCGCCCAGGTTGGTGGGATTGAGATTCAAGCCGGCGCTGCCGATGGCCTTGTCGATGGCGCCCAGCATGTTGCGCTCGAAAGGCACCACTTGCAGGGTCTGGTTGTCCTTGACGGTCACGTTGGCTACGCTGGTCAGCGGGGTGTCGGAGCCATAATAAGGCACCATCACGCTGCCCAGAACGCTCGGGTGCGCCTTGCCGGTGCGGATTTGGCCAAATGCGTGGATCAGCGAATCCAGCGACTTTTGCATGCGTGCCTGGGCGTCTTTCTTAATTTCGTTGATCATTTTTGAACTTCCTCGATCAGGGTTCCTTCCGCGCCGCCGTGCACGATGTTCAGCAGGGCGCCGGGCTTGTTCATATTGAAGACGCGCAGCGGCATCTTATGGTCGCGGCAAAGACAGATTGCCGTCAGATCCATCACACCCAGCTTGCGATCCAGTACTTCATCGTAGGTCAGATGATCGAACTTCTCGGCATGCGGGTCCTTGAATGGATCTGCAGTGTATACACCATCGACCTTGGTTGCCTTCAATACCACGTCGGCATCGATTTCGATGGCGCGCAGGCAGGCAGCGGAGTCGGTGGTGAAGAACGGGTTGCCGGTACCGGCAGCAAAAATTACGACTTCTTTGGCGTTCAGGTGGCGCATGGCTTTGCGGCGATCATAGTGATCGGTCACGCCAACCATGGAAATAGCCGACATGACGATGGCGGTAATGTTCGCCCGCTCCAGCGCGTCGCGCATGGCCAGGGCGTTCATTACGGTCGCCAGCATGCCCATATGGTCGCCGGTGACGCGGTCCATGCCGGCTGCACTGAGCGCCGCACCACGGAACAGGTTGCCACCGCCGATCACCAGACCTACCTGAACACCGATGCCGACCAGTTGGCCGACTTCCAGCGCCATGCGATCCAGGACTTTGGGATCGATCCCGAACTCTTCCGAGCCCATCAGGGCCTCGCCGCTAAGTTTGAGTAGAATGCGTTTATAGCGAGCCTGATGACCACTGCCCTGCTGAGCCATTGCGAATCTCTCCTGCGGCGTTTGTAAAAAATTCTGGCGGGCTGCTTGAGCCTGCATGTAACTCTAACGTGACGCAGCGACTGCGTCAGCGAGCGACGGTTTCGTAAACCGCTCCCGCTTTGACAAAGAGGCTGCGCGCGTGAGCGGGCAGCCTCTTTGGGGCGACAGACGGGGCTGTCTTACTGCTTGGCAGCAGCTACCTGAGCGGCAACTTCAGCAGCGAAGTCGTCGACTGGCTTCTCGATGCCTTCACCTACTTTGAAGTAGGTGAACGAAACGATTTCAGCGCCGGCTTTCTTGGCCAGCTCGCCAACCTTGACTTCTGGGTTCATGACGAAAGCTTGCTCTTTCAGCGAAGCTTCGGCCTTGAACTTGGTGATACGGCCGTTGATCATGTTCTCAACGATGTTTTCCGGCTTGCCGGCGATCTTGTCGGCGTTCAGCTGCAGGAAGACATTCTTCTCGCGCTCGATGGCCTCGGCGGAGATTTCCGACGAATCCAGGAACTCAGGGTTCGACGCTGCAACGTGCATGGCGATGTTCTTCGCCAGCTCGACGTCACCGCCTTTCAGAACGACGACAGCGCCGATCTTGTTGCCGTGCAGGTAGGCACCAACAACGTCACCCTCAACGCGCACCAGGCGACGGATGTTGACGTTTTCGCCACACTTGGCAACCAGGGCTTCACGAGCAGCTTCACGCGAGGCGATCAGCGGGGCAGCGTCGGTCAGCTTCTGGGCGAAGGCTTCTTCAAGGCTTTCGGCAACGAAGTTCTTGAAGTCGTCTTGCAGGGCCAGGAAGTCGGTCTGCGAGTTCACTTCCAGCAGAACGGCGGATTTACCGTCGGTCTTGACGGCGATAGCGCCTTCAGCAGCGACGTTGCCAGCCTTTTTGGCGGCCTTGATGGCGCCCGAGGCACGCATGTCGTCAATGGCTTTTTCGATGTCGCCGCCAGCCTTTTCCAGGGCTTTCTTGCAATCCATCATGCCTTCGCCAGTACGCTCGCGCAGTTCTTTTACCAGCGCTGCAGTAATTGCTGCCATTTCAAAATCCTCTTGGAAAGTTTTTCAACCATTCCACCCGCTCGACACGGGCGTTAAATTCTGCGAATCCGCTGTTGTTGTCTCAGCCAACCCATAATGCGGGGCCCATGCTGACAGCAGGATTTCAAGGTGGCAAAAAGGGGGCAAAGCCCCCTTTTTGCGTGCCAAGTAGACGCTAGCGCCTATTACTCAGCAGCAGGTGCAGCCGCTTCTTCAACATAGACTTCGGTGCCGCCAGCAACGTTGTTGCGGCCGCGGATGATGGCGTCGGCCATCGAAGTCATGTACAGCTCGATGGCGCGGATGGCGTCGTCGTTGCCTGGGATGATGTAGTCAACACCTTCCGGGCTGCTGTTGGTATCGACAACGCCGATAACCGGGATGCCCAGCTTGTTAGCTTCGGTGATAGCAATGCGCTCATGATCAACGTCGATCACGAACAGGGCATCAGGCAGACCGCCCATGTCCTTGATACCACCCAGGCTGCGGTCCAGCTTTTCCAGATCGCGCGAACGCATCAGGGCTTCTTTCTTGGTCAGCTTGGCAAAGGTGCCATCTTCGGCCTGGGTTTCCAGGTCGCGCAGACGCTTGATCGAAGCACGGATGGTTTTGTAGTTGGTCAGCATGCCGCCCAACCAGCGGTGGTCAACGTATGGCGAACCGGCACGAGCAGCTTGCTCGGCGACGATCTTGCCGGCGGAACGCTTGGTGCCGACGAACATGATCTTGTTCTTGCCCTGGGCCAGACGCTCTACGAAAGCCAGAGCTTCGTTGAACATTGGCAGGGTTTTTTCCAGGTTGATGATGTGGATCTTGTTACGCGCGCCGAAAATGTACTTGCCCATTTTCGGGTTCCAGTAACGGGTCTGGTGGCCGAAGTGCACACCGGCCTTCAGCATATCGCGCATGTTGACTTGGGACATGATAGTTCCTTGATAAGTCGGGTTGGGCCTCCACGCATCCCAATGACCAACCCGCAAATTCGAAAATCCGGGGCACCCAGGTCATCGTGTCGACACGTGTGTGGGTTTAAGCTCACGGGGTCGTCCCCGAAAGCGGCGCATGTTATACCACAGACCGCGAGCGAACGAAACCCGAATGAGGTTGCGTCTGTCAGCGGTTTTTGCAGCGCCCCGCCAAACAGGCCAGAATGCCTCCTGTAGACAGCAGCATGGCCGCCTTTATCCCGACAGAATGCCGCCCTGCTCTGCTAGAATCCGGCCTTTCCCGTTTGTTCGCGCCGCGTGCGGCGCCGTAGAGAGCCTGTAATGACCGTCAACATCAAGACCGCAGAAGACATCGAGAAGATGCGCATCGCCGGCCGCCTGGCCGCCGAGGTGCTGGAAATGATCGAGGAGCACGTCAAGCCCGGTGTTACCACCGAAGCGCTCGACCGCCTGTGCCACGACTATATCGTCAACGTCCAGCAGGCCATCCCGGCGCCGCTCAACTACAAGGGCTACCCGAAGTCGATCTGCACCTCGATCAACCATGTGGTCTGCCACGGCATCCCCAACGACAAGCCGCTCAAGGACGGTGACACGCTGAACATCGACGTCACCGTGATCAAGGACGGCTACCACGGCGATACCAGCCGCATGTTCCACGTCGGCAACGTGCCGGTGTGGGCCGAGCGCCTGTCCAGGGTTACCCAGGAGTGCATGTACAAGGCCATCGAGTTGGTCAAGCCGGGCTGCCGCCTGGGCGATATCGGCGAAGTGATCCAGAAGCATGCGGAAAAGAACGGCTTCTCGGTGGTACGCGAGTTCTGCGGCCACGGCATCGGCAAGGTGTTCCACGAAGAGCCGCAGATCCTGCACTACGGCCGCGCCGGCACCGGCATGGAGCTTAAAGAAGGCATGACCTTCACCATCGAGCCGATGATCAACCAGGGCAAGGCCGACACCAAGGTGCTGGGCGACGGCTGGACCGCCATCACCAAGGACCGCAAGCTCTCGGCCCAGTGGGAACACACCCTGGTGGTGACCGCGACCGGCTACGAGATCTTCACCCTGCGCAAGGACGACACCATCCCGCGCACTTCGGCCTGACCGCACTGGGCCAGGCCACCCGACGACAGGAACGTGACGCGATGCCCCAGGTGGACCCCGAGCTGTTCGATCGCGGCCAGTTCCAGGCGGAACTGGCCCTAAAGGCGAGCCCCATCGCCGCCTTCAAGAAAGCCATCCGCCAGGCCGGCGAGGTGCTCGACAAGCGTTTTCGCAGTGGCGGCGATATCCGCCCGTTGATCGAAGCCCGCGCCTGGCTCGTCGACAATATCCTGCAACAGGCGTGGAACCAGTTCGACTGGGGCGACCAGCAGGGCATCGCCCTGGTCGCGGTGGGTGGCTACGGGCGTGGTGAACTGCACCCGCATTCAGACATCGACCTGCTGATTTTGCTGGGCGCCGCCGAGCACGAGCAGTACCGCGACGCCATCGAGCGTTTTCTCACCCTGCTGTGGGACATCGGCCTGGAAGTGGGCCAGAGCGTGCGCACCGTCGACGAGTGTGCCGAACAAGCCCGCGCCGACCTGACGGTGATTACCAACCTGATGGAAAGCCGCACCATTGCCGGGCCCGAGGCCCTGCGCCAGCGCATGCTGGAGGTGACCAGCACCGCGCACATGTGGCCGAGCAAAGACTTCTTCCTGGCCAAGCGCGCCGAACTCAAGGCCCGCCACCACAAGTACAACGACACCGAGTACAACCTCGAGCCTAACGTCAAGGGCTCGCCCGGTGGCCTGCGCGACATCCAGACGGTGCTCTGGGTGGCCCGCCGCCAGTACGGCACCCTGAACCTGCACGCACTGGCCGGCGAAGGTTTCTTGCTGGAAAGCGAAAACGAGCTGCTGGCCTCGTCTCAGGATTTTCTGTGGAAGGTGCGCTACGGCCTGCACATGCTGGCCGGTCGCGCCGAGGACCGCCTGCTGTTCGACCACCAGCGCAGCCTCGCCGCGCTGCTGGGCTACAGCGACGACAACCCCAAGCGGGCTATCGAGCAGTTCATGCAGCAGTACTACCGGGTGGTGATGAGCATCAGCCAGCTGTGCGACCTGATCATCCAGCACTTCGAAGAGGTCATCCTCGCCGACGAAGACAGCGGCACCACTCAGCCGCTGAATGCACGCTTCCGCCTGCATGACGGCTATATCGAAGCAGCCAAGCCGAACGTGTTCAAGCGCACACCGTTCGCCATGCTGGAAATCTTCGTGCTGATGGCGCAGCACCCTGAAATCAAAGGCGTGCGCGCCGATACGGTGCGCCTGCTGCGTGAGCACCGGCACCTGATCGACGACACCTTCCGCACCGATATCCGCAACACCAGCCTGTTCATCGAGCTGTTCAAGTGCGAAATCGGCATCCATCGCAACCTGCGCCGGATGAACCGCTACGGCATCCTTGGCCGCTACCTGCCGGAGTTCGGCCTGATCGTCGGGCAGATGCAGCACGACCTGTTCCACATCTATACGGTCGATGCGCACACCCTCAACCTCATCAAGCATCTGCGCAAGCTGCAGTACACGCCGGTGTCCGAAAAATTCCCGCTGGCCAGCAAGCTGATGGGGCGCCTGCCCAAGCCCGAGCTGATCTACCTGGCCGGCCTTTACCACGACATTGGCAAAGGTCGCCAGGGCGACCATTCCGAGCTGGGCGCGGTGGATGCGCAGAAGTTCTGCGAGCGCCACCAGTTGCCGGCCTGGGACAGCCGGCTGATCGTCTGGCTGGTGCAAAACCATCTGGTGATGTCGACCACCGCCCAGCGCAAGGACTTGTCCGACCCGCAGGTGATCAACGACTTTGCCCTGCACGTGGGCGACGAGACGCGCCTGGACTACCTGTATGTGCTGACCGTGGCCGACATCAATGCCACCAACCCCAGCCTGTGGAACTCGTGGCGGGCCAGCCTGCTGCGCCAGCTCTACAGCGAGACCAAGCGCGCCTTGCGCCGCGGGTTGGAAAACCCGCTGGACCGCGAAGAGCAGATCCGCCAGACCCAGTCTTCGGCACTGGATATCCTGGTGCGCGAGGGTACCGACCCGGACGACGTCGAGCAGCTGTGGTCGCAACTGGGCGATGACTACTTCCTCAAGCACACTGCCGCCGACGTGGCCTGGCATACCGATGCGATCCTGCAGCAACCGGCCGATGGCGGGCCGCTGGTGCTGATCAAGGAAACTACCCAGCGCGAGTTCGAAGGCGGCACGCAGATCTTCATCTACGCCCCCGACCAGCACGATTTCTTCGCCGTTACGGTGGCGGCCATGTCGCAGCTCAACCTGAACATCCATGACGCGCGGATCATCACGTCGAGCAGCCAGTTCACCCTCGACACCTACATCGTGCTGGACAACGACGGCGGCTCGATCGGCGACAACCCGCAGCGGGTCAAGCAAATTCGCGACGGCCTGACCGAAGCGCTGCGCAACCCCGAAGACTACCCGGCCATCATTCAGCGCCGGGTGCCGCGCCAGCTCAAGCACTTCGATTTCCCGCCGCAGGTGACCATCCTCAATGATGCCCAGCGGCCGGTGACCATCCTCGAAATCACCGCACCGGATCGCCCAGGCCTGCTGGCCCGGCTGGGGCGCATTTTCCTGGAGTTCGACCTGTCGCTGCAGAATGCCAAGATCGCCACCCTCGGCGAACGGGTGGAAGACGTGTTCTTCATCACCGATGCCGACAATCAGCCGCTGTCCGACCCGCAGCTGTGCAGCCGCCTGCAGGAAGCCATCGTGCAGCAGCTACAAGCCGGCCAAGGTAGCGATACCAGCCCCACCCGCGTGACCTTTTAACGATTAGACGATTGACGAGACCTTGCGCCGATGAACCATGCCTTGACCCAGCTTCAGCCCTACCCGTTCGAAAAGCTCCGCGCCCTGCTGGCCAGCGTGAAGCCTGCGGCGGACAAACGCGCCATTGCCCTGTCGATCGGTGAGCCGAAGCACGAATCACCGGCGTTCGTCGCCCAGGCCATGGCCGACAACCTCGACAAGCTGGCAGTCTACCCCAGCACCATCGGCCTCCCGGCCCTGCGCCAGGCCATCGGCCAGTGGTGCGAGCGGCGTTTTGGCGTGCCGGCCGGCTGGCTGGACGCCGACCGCCACATCCTGCCGGTCAATGGCACCCGTGAAGCGCTGTTTGCCTTCACCCAGGCAGTGGTCAACCGTGCCGACGACGGCCTGGTAGTCAGCCCCAACCCGTTCTACCAGATCTACGAAGGCGCAGCGCTGCTGGCCGGGGCTACCCCGCACTACCTGCCGTGCCTGGAAAGCAACGGTTTCAACCCCGATTTCGACGCCGTGCCGGCCGAAGTGTGGAAGCGCTGCCAGATCCTGTTCCTGTGCTCGCCGGGCAACCCCACCGGGGCTTTGGTGCCGATGGCCACCCTGAAAAAGCTGATTGCCCTGGCTGACGAACACGACTTTGTGATCGCCGCCGACGAATGCTACAGCGAGCTGTACTTCGACGAGGATGCGCCACCACCGGGCCTGCTGACCGCCTGCGCCGAGCTTGGCCGTAGCGATTTTGCGCGCTGCGTGGTGTTCCACAGCCTGTCCAAGCGCTCCAACCTGCCGGGCCTGCGCTCGGGCTTTGTGGCTGGCGATGCCAAGATCATCAAGCCGTTCCTGCTGTACCGCACCTACCATGGCTGTGCCATGCCGGTGCAAACCCAACTGGCCAGCATTGCCGCCTGGCAGGACGAGGCGCACGTACGCGAGAACCGCGACCAGTACCGCGCCAAGTACGATGCCGTGCTGGACATCCTGCAGCCGGTGCTGGACGTGCAGCGCCCAGATGGCAGCTTCTACCTGTGGGCCAAGGTGCCGGGCTGTGATGCCGAGTTCACCCGCGACCTGTTCGAAGCCCAGCATGTGACCGTGGTACCGGGGTCGTACCTGTCGCGTGAGGTGGATGGTGTAAACCCCGGTGCCGGGCGCGTGCGCATGGCGCTGGTGGCACCGCTGGCCGAATGCATCGAGGCGGCAGAGCGGATTCGCGCCTTCCTGCAGAACCGCTGATTCAGCAATGCTTTAATTCTGTGCAGAACCTGTGGGAGCGGGTTCACCCGCGAACACCGGCGCAGCCGGTGCCATACACCGCGTCGTCTGATTCGCGAGTGAACTCGCTCCCACAGGGCCGCAAAGCGGCCCCCTGCGGGTCTACCTGACCTGCCCCAGGTTTGCCTCACTCATATCGAGTTCCCCCAGTACCTGCCGCACCACCTCATCGCCCACCAGGTGCTGGCGATGCAGGTTATACAACTCCAGCCGCTGCGCCCTCAGCGCACGCAAGCGCAAGCGACGCTCCAGCAAGTCCATCTGTTCGGCCAGTGCCTTGGCCTCGGCACTGTCGTTGTAGCTGTCCAGCTCATCCCGGTACTCGGCCATCAACCGCGCCTTCAGCTCGGTCGCCAAGGTCGCCTGCGCAGCATCCTGCGGGGCATTGGCGTCGATCACTTCCTCTGCTTCAAGGGCGTGGATCGCCGCCTCGGCCGTGCGCCGCCAGGCTTCCTGCACTTCCTGATGCAAGCGCTCGTCCGGGCTCTTGGTCACCCCGCGCAGCAATATCGGCAGTGCGATGCAGGCGCTGATCAACGACAGCAGGATCACCCCGGCAGCAATGAAAATCAGCAAGTCACGCTCAGGGAAGACCTTGCCCGCGCCCATCAGCAACGGCACCGACATCACACCCGCCAGGGTCACCGCACCGCGCACACCGCCCAGGGTCAGCAGCCAGCAGGAACGCGCCGTAGGCATCAGCACCAGCGCCGGTTTGCCGCGCCAGCGGCGCACCACGCCAATCGCCCGCCAGATGCTCTGCACCCAGATGAACCGCAGCAGGATCAGCGCAGCAAAGATCGCCACCACGTCCAGGCAGCGGTAGGCCAGGGTCGGCCACACGGTGGCTTCGTGGCTGACCACCGCCTTGATGATGTCCGGCAACTGCAGGCCCAATAGCAGGAAGATCAGGCCATTGAAGGCGAACTCCAGCAACGACCAGACGCTACGGTTGAGCAGGCGGGTGCTGGTCTGGCGGGGCAGCAGGTCGAGCCAGCTTTGCATCATGCCCGCCGCCACCGCCGAAAGAATGCCCGAAACGCCCAGGCGCTCGGCCAGCACGTAGGCGGCGAACGGCAACAGCAGCATGAACACCACGTGGGTGGCCGGGTCGTCCCAGCCACGGGCGATCATCCAGGCGCGCAGGCGGCCGACCAGCCAGCTCAGGCCCACCCCCACCGCCAGGCCGCCAAGCGCGACAAGCACAAAGCTGAAGCTTGCATCGGCCAGCGAGAACACCCCGGTGATCGCCGCCGCCAGGGCGAACTTGAAGGTGACCAGGCCCGATGCATCGTTCATCAGGGCCTCCCCCTGCAGCATGTGCATCAGCGGGGTGGGCAGGCGGTCCTGGGCGATGGCCGAAACCGCCACCGCATCGGTCGGCGAGAGTACCGCCGCCAGGGCGAAGGCTACCGGCAGGGGGATGCTCGGCAGCAGCCAGTGAATGAAGTAGCCGGCGCCGACCACGGTGAACAGCACCAGACCAACGGCCAGCGCCACCACTGGCCCGCGAATGCGCCACAACTCACGCTTGGGGATGCGCCAGCCATCGGCAAACAGCAGCGGCGGCAAGAACAGGAACAGGAACAACTCGGGGTCCAGGGCCACATGCAGGCCCAGGGTCGGCAAGGCCAGCAAGGCACCGGCAGCGATCTGTACCAGCGGCAGGGGCAGCGGAATCATGCGGCCGACCAGCTTCGACAGGCTGACCAGCGTCAGCAGGATGAGGACGGTGTAGGCGGACTGCATCCGGGAAAGCTTCCTTTGTGAACCAGAAACGATAGCAAGGCGAAACATCGCCATTGGAACAATATGTTAGCGGCGACCGACGGTTCGGGGCCGCTGCACGATAGTCGCAGGTGACGGGGGAATATGTAACATGATGATACTTCAGGAGGGTGGTGGTGCCGGGTGGACCTTGTATTACACAGGGGTGCAGGGCTTGAGGCCTGCGGTGTGTCGCAGATCGAGCGCCGCCCGCGCGGCGCATCGCCGGCAAGCCAGCTCCCACATCTGTTTCGGGCCAATTTCTCCAGTGCCGCCATCGCTGTCCGCCTTGTCTGCCCCATTCGATACCGCAGGTTTCGCTGCTGCTTTTCACCTGTCCCCAAGGTGTGCGCGCCAGGGCACAGGAGAGACTGGCCCGAAACAGATGTGGGAGCTGGCTTGCCGGCGATGCGCCGCGCGGGCGGCGCTCGATCTCCGATACGCTGCAAGGCCCAAGGCAAGCACACCCGTGGCGCTCACTGTTTCGTTCCCGCATAATCCCGCGACTGACATCGAAAAACGGAGAGATTGGGGCAACCTGCAACCCCAATGTACACAATGACCTACACGCTCTACGGCATCAAAGCCTGTGACACCATGAAAAAGGCGCGTACCTGGCTCGAAGACAAAGCCATCGCCTACGAATTCCACGATTACAAAACCCAAAGCATCGACCGTGACAGCCTGAACCGCTGGTGCGACGAACACGGCTGGGAAGTCATCCTCAACCGTGCCGGCACCACCTTCCGCAAGCTGGACGACGCCAGCAAGGCAGACCTCGACCAGGCCAAGGCCGTCGAGCTGATGCTGGCCCAGCCGTCGATGATCAAACGCCCGGTGCTGGACCTTGGCGCGCGTACCCTGGTCGGCTTCAAGCCCGACCTGTATGCCGCTGCCCTGGCCTGAGCCCCCACCCTATTTCGCACGAGGTAATCACATGTCCAATACCCTGTTCAGCCTGGCCTTCGGTGTCGGCTCCCAGAACCGCCAGGGCGCCTGGCTGGAAGTGTTCTACGCACAACCACTGCTCAACCCGAGCGCCGAACTGGTCGCTGCGGTAGCCCCTGTTCTCGGTTACGAAGGCGGCAACCAAGCCATCGCCTTCAGCAACGGCCAGGCCTTGAAATTGGCCGAAGCCCTGAAAGGCGTTGATGCTGCCCAGGCCGCCCTGCTGACCCGCCTGGCCGAGAGCCACAAGCCGCTGGTCGCCACCTTGTTGGCCGAAGACGCTGCCCTGGCTTCCACCCCTGAGGCCTACCTCAAGCTGCACCTGCTGTCGCACCGCCTGGTCAAGCCACATGGCGTGAGCCTGGCCGGTATCTTCCCGCTGCTGCCGAACGTGGCCTGGACCAACCAGGGCGCGGTCGACCTGGCCGAACTGGCCGAGCTGCAACTGGAAGCGCGCCTGAAAGGCGAGCTGCTGGAAGTGTTCTCGGTGGACAAGTTCCCGAAAATGACCGACTACGTGGTCCCGGCCGGCGTGCGCATCGCCGATACCGCCCGTGTACGCCTGGGCGCCTACATCGGCGAAGGCACCACCATCATGCACGAAGGCTTCGTCAACTTTAACGCTGGCACCGAAGGCCCGGGCATGATCGAAGGCCGCGTGTCCGCTGGCGTATTCGTCGGCAAAGGTTCCGACCTGGGCGGCGGTTGCTCGACCATGGGCACCCTGTCCGGTGGCGGCAACATCGTCATCAAGGTGGGTGAAGGCTGCCTGATCGGCGCTAACGCCGGTATCGGCATCCCGCTGGGTGACCGCAATACCGTTGAAGCCGGCCTGTACATCACCGCTGGCACCAAGGTGAACCTGCTGGACGAAAACAACGAGCTGGTCAAAGTGGTCAAGGCCCGCGACCTGGCCGGCCAGACCGACCTGCTGTTCCGCCGCAACTCGCTGAACGGCGCGGTAGAGTGCAAGACCCACAAGTCGGCCATCGAGCTGAACGAGGCGCTGCACGCTCACAACTGAGCATTCTCCAGCCCCTGCAGGCGCGAGCTTGCGCGCGAACAGCGCATTCTCGGCGTTTGAAATGTTAAGATCGGGTCTGGCACCACGCCAGACCCGATTTTCATTCCAGGCCCCGTGAACATGTTCCAGCCCTCCCCCTGGCGTGCCGACTTCCCCGCCATCGCCGCCCTGCAACGGCAGCACCAGACCTACCTGGACAGCGCCGCCACCACCCAGAAGCCGCAAGCCCTGATCGATGCCTTGAGCCATTACTACGCCCATGGTGCGGCCAACGTGCACCGTGCCCAGCATCTGCCCGGTGCACTGGCGACCCAGGCCTTCGAAACCAGCCGCGACAAGGTCGCCGCCTGGCTGAATGCCGCGGACTCACGGCAAATCGTCTTTACCCACGGTGCCACCTCGGCGCTGAACCTGCTGGCCTATGGCCTTGAGCACCGCTTCGAAGCCGGTGACGAAATTGCCATCAGCGCCCTGGAACACCATGCCAACCTGCTGCCCTGGCAACAGCTGGCGCGCCGGCGCAACCTGCGCCTGGTGGTACTGCCGCTGGATGCCCATGGCCACATCGACCTGAACCAGGCACTGCAACTGATAGGCCCTCGCACCCGGGTGCTGGCGTTGAGCCAGTTGTCCAACGTGCTGGGCACCTGGCAGCCACTGCCGGCCCTGCTGGCCCATGCCCGCGCCCAAGGGGCGCTAACCGTGGTCGATGGTGCCCAGGGCGTGGTGCATGGTCGCCACGATGTGCAGCAACTGGGCTGCGACTTCTATGTGTTCTCCGGCCACAAGCTGTACGGCCCGGACGGCGTCGGTGTGCTCTATGGCAGCAGCCAGGCCCTGGAACTGCTGCGACACTGGCAGTTCGGTGGCGAAATGGTGCAACTGGCCGAGTACCAGAGCGCCAGCTTCCGCCCGGCACCGCTGGGGTTCGAGGCGGGTACGCCGCCAATCGCCGGGGTGATCGGCCTCGGCGCAACCCTGGGTTACCTGGCAAGCCTCGACGCCCTGGCTGTCGAAGCCCACGAAACCAGCCTGCACCAACACCTGCTGCGCGGCCTGGCCGACCGTGAGGGCGTGCGGGTGCTGGGTACGCCCCAGACAGCCCTGGCCAGTTTCGTCATCGAGGGCGTGCACAACGCCGATATCGCGCACCTGCTCACCGAACAAGGGATTGCCGTGCGTGCCGGGCACCACTGCGCCATGCCGCTGCTCAAGGGGCTGGGCCTGGAGGGAGCGATCCGGGTGTCGTTGGGCTTGTACAACGACAGTGATGACTTGACGCGCTTCTTTACGGCGCTGGATCAGGGCCTGGAGTTGCTGCGATGAGCATGCCGGAACAGGCGCGCCAGGCGCTGGAAGCGTTTGAGCAGGGCAAAGGCTGGGAACAGCGCGCACGGCTGCTGATGCAGTGGGGCGACCGCCTGGAGCCGCTGGCCGAAACTGACAAGACCGAAGCCAACCGGGTGCATGGCTGCGAAAGCCTGGTCTGGCTGGTGGCCGAACTCGTCGATGGGCAGTGGCGGTTCAAGGCCAGTAGCGATGCACGCTTGTTGCGCGGGCTGCTGGCGTTGTTGCTGGTGCGGGTGCAGGGTTTGACCAGTGAAGCGCTGGCCAGGATTGATCTTCGTGAGTGGTTCACCCAACTGGGCCTTGAGCGCCAACTGTCACCGTCACGCAGCAACGGGCTGCATGCGGTGTTGCAGCGGATGGCGGAGTTGGCGTCCAACCACTAAATCCAAGGCATACGCTGCTCCCTGTAGGAGCGGCCTTGTGTCGCGATGGGGCGCGCAGCGGCCCCAGATTTTCAGCTCCGCCGCTAAGATTGCCGGGGCCGCTTTGCGGCCCATCGCGACACAAGGCCGCTCCCACAAGGACCGAGTTGGCCTGTGAATGATTACTCAGGCTTGATCCGCTCCGAAGGCCGCCGCGCACCCGCCACCAGTTTCTCGATCGCCTTGCTCGCCGCCACCATGCCAAAGGTCGCGGTCACCATCATCACCGCACCAAAGCCACCCGAGCAGTCCAGCCTTACCCCCTCCCCCACAAAGCTTTTCTGCAGGCAAACGCTGCCATCACCCTTGGGGTAACGCAGCTGTTCGCTGGAGAACACGCAGGGCACGCCATAGTTGCGGCTGACATTACGCGAAAAGTTGTAGTCGCGACGCAGGGTAGAGCGCACCCGCGAGGCCAGCGGGTCGTTGAAGGTCTTGTTCAGGTCGGCGATCTGGATCTGTGTCGGGTCGATCTGCCCACCAGCGCCACCGGTAGTGACGATGGCGATCTTGCGCCGCCGGCACCAGGCAATCAACGCAGCCTTGGCCATGACGCTGTCGATGCAGTCGATTACACAGTCCAGCTGCTCGTGGATGTGCTCGGCCATGGTTTCACGGGTGACGAAGTCGGCCACCGCATGCACCGTGCACGCCGGGTTGATCGCCCGCAGGCGCTCGGCCATGACCTCCACCTTGGGCCGCCCCACCTGCCCTTCCAGGGCATGGGCCTGGCGGTTGGTGTTGCTGACGCAGACGTCGTCCAGATCAAACAGGGAAATTTCACCCACGCCGCTGCGGGCCAGCGCTTCGGCCACCCACGAGCCAACCCCGCCAATACCGACCACGCCCACATGGGCCTGGCCCAGGCGTTGCAGCCCCTGGTCGCCATACAGCCGGGCAACGCCGGCGAAGCGTGGATCTTCTGTGCTCATGTTCATACCCCAAAAAACCGGCGCGCATTATATGCCAGCGGGCCCATGGCCTGCATCGTTAGGAAAGACACTACCAACCCTGCTTTAATGTCCTATCACTTCGACACAAATGGACGACAATGTCTTCACGTAAATTCGGCCTGAACCTGGTTGTGGTGCTGGCCATCGCCGCGCTGTTCACCGGGTTCTGGGCACTGATCAACCGCCCGGTCTCCGCACCCGCCTGGCCAGAGCAGATCTCTGGCTTTTCGTATTCGCCTTTCCGCCTGGGCGAAAGCCCGCAGAAGGGCCAGTACCCCACTGACGACGAGATGCGCCAGGACCTGGAGCAGTTGAGCAAACTGACCGACAGCATCCGTATCTATACGGTGGAAGGCACCCAGGCCGATATCCCGCGTCTGGCCGAGGAATTCGGCCTGCGCGTGACCCTGGGGATATGGATCAGCCCGGACCTGGAGCGCAACGAGCGCGAAATCGCCACGGCCATCCAGTTGGCCAACACCTCGCGCAGCGTGGTGCGGGTAGTGGTCGGCAACGAGGCGCTGTTCCGTGAGGAAGTCACCCCGGAAAACCTGATCAAATACCTGGACCGGGTACGCGCAGCCGTCAAGGTACCTGTGACCACCAGCGAGCAATGGCACATCTGGAAGGAAAACCCCGAGCTAGCCAAGCACGTCGACCTGATTGCCGCGCACATCCTGCCCTACTGGGAATTCGTCCCGATGAAGGATTCGGTCGAGTTCGTGCTCGACCGCGCCCGTGAGCTGAAGCACCAGTTCCCGCGCAAACCGCTGCTGCTGTCCGAGGTCGGCTGGCCGAGCAACGGCCGAATGCGCGGTGGTGCCGATGCCAGCCAGGCCGACCAGGCCATTTACCTGCGTACCTTGGTCAACACCCTCAACCGCCGTGGCTACAACTACTTTGTCATCGAAGCCTATGACCAGCCGTGGAAGGCCAGCGACGAAGGCTCGGTAGGCGCCTACTGGGGCGTGTACAACGCCGAGCGTCAGCAAAAATTCAACTTCGACGGCCCCGTGGTCGCGATCCCGCAGTGGCGTGCCCTGGCGGTAGCCTCGGTGGTGCTGGCGATGATTGCGCTGATGGTGCTGTTCATCGACGGCTCGGCGCTGCGCCAGCGCGGCCGCACATTCCTCACCTTCATCACCTTCCTGTGCGGGTCGGTGCTGGTGTGGATTGCCTATGACTACAGCCAGCAATACAGCACCTGGTTCAGCCTGACCGTGGGCGTGCTGCTTGCCCTTGGCGCGCTGGGCGTGTTCATCGTGCTGCTGACCGAGGCCCATGAACTGGCCGAGGCCGTATGGATACACAAGCGCCGACGCGAGTTCCTGCCGGTGCAGGCCGACAGCGCCTACCGGCCCAAGGTGTCGGTGCATGTGCCGTGCTACAACGAGCCACCCGAGATGGTGAAGCAGACCCTCGACGCCCTGGCCGCGCTCGACTACCCCGACTACGAAGTGCTGGTGATCGACAACAACACCAAGGACCCGGCCGTGTGGGAGCCGCTGAAGGCGCACTGCGAAAAGCTCGGCGAGCGCTTCAAGTTCTTCCACGTCGCGCCACTGGCCGGCTTCAAGGGCGGCGCGCTGAACTACCTGCTCCCGCACACGGCCAAGGACGCCGAAGTGATCGCGGTGATCGACTCGGACTACTGCGTCGACCGCAACTGGCTCAAGCACATGGTGCCGCATTTCGCCGACCCGAAAATTGCCGTGGTGCAGTCGCCGCAGGACTACCGCGACCAGCACGAAAGCGCCTTCAAGAAGCTGTGCTACAGCGAGTACAAGGGTTTTTTCCACATCGGCATGGTCACCCGCAACGACCGTGACGCCATCATCCAGCACGGCACCATGACCATGACCCGGCGCACGGTACTGGAAGAGCTGGGCTGGGCCGAATGGTGCATCTGCGAGGACGCCGAGCTGGGCCTGCGCGTGTTCGAGAAGGGCCTGTCGGCTGCCTACGCCCACAACAGCTATGGCAAGGGTCTGATGCCCGACACCTTCATCGACTTCAAGAAGCAGCGCTTCCGCTGGGCCTACGGTGCCATTCAGATTATCAAGCACCACGCCAGCGCCCTGTTGCGCGGCAAGGGCAGCGAGCTGACGCGTGGCCAGCGCTACCACTTCCTGGCCGGCTGGCTGCCGTGGGTCGCCGACGGCATGAATATCTTCTTCACCATTGGCGCGCTGCTGTGGTCAGCAGCAATGATCATCGTGCCGCACCGCGTCGACCCGCCGCTGATGATCTTCGCCATCCCGCCGCTGGCGCTGTTCTTCTTCAAGGTCGGCAAGATCATCTTTCTTTACCGCCGCGCGGTGGGGGTGAACCTCAAGGACGCCTTCGCCGCAGCGCTGGCCGGCCTGGCGCTGTCGCATACCATTGCCAAGGCGGTGCTGTACGGCTTCTTCACCAGCAGCATGCCGTTTTTCCGCACCCCAAAGAATGCCGACAGCCATGGGCTGCTGGTGGCACTTTCCGAGGCGCGGGAAGAGCTGTTCATCATGTTGCTGCTGTGGGGTGCGGCGCTGGGTATCTACCTGGTGCAGGGGCTGCCGAGTTCGGACATGCGCTTCTGGGTAGCGATGCTGCTGGTGCAGTCATTGCCATACGTGGCGGCGCTGGTGATGGCGTTGCTGTCTTCGCTGCCCAAGCCGCAGGCAAAAGCTGCCGAACCGCAGCAGGCTTGAGATTGCCGGGGGCGCTTTGCGCCCCTATCGCGACGCAAGGCCGCTCCCACAAGGAACCGCATGCCCATGTGGGAGCGGCCTTGCGTCGCGATAGGGCCGCAAAGCGGCCCCATTGGCCCTTCGGTTTGATATAAGATAACGCCCCTCAGATTTTCCCGCCTTGCCTTGCCCCGGAGTTCCCCATGACGGCCCCTGCCGAGCTCTCGCCTACCCTTCAACTGGCCTGCGACCTGATCCGTCGCCCCTCGGTCACCCCTGTCGACGCCGACTGCCAGGCGCAGATGATGAAGCGCCTGGGCGCCGTGGGCTTCGAGCTCGAGCCGATGCGCATTGAAGACGTAGACAACTTCTGGGCCACACACGGCAGCCAGGACGGCCCGGTGCTGTGCTTTGCCGGCCACACCGACGTGGTACCCACCGGCCCGGTGCAGCAATGGCAGCACGAACCGTTCGAAGCGCTGATCGACGCTGACGGCATGCTCTGCGGCCGTGGCGCCGCCGACATGAAAGGCAGCCTGGCCTCCATGGTGATCGCCAGCGAGCGCTTCGTGCACGACTACCCGAACCACCGCGGCAAGGTCGCCTTCCTGATCACCAGCGACGAGGAAGGCCCGGCCCACCACGGCACCAAGGCAGTGGTCGAACGCCTGAAAGCGCGCAACGAACGCCTGGACTGGTGCATCGTCGGCGAACCCTCCAGCACCACCCTGCTGGGTGACGTGGTCAAGAACGGCCGCCGTGGCTCGCTGGGTGCCAAGCTCACCGTGCGCGGCAAGCAGGGCCACGTGGCCTACCCGCACCTGGCACGTAACCCGATCCACCTTGCCGCCCCGGCCTTGGCGGAACTGGCAGCCGAGCACTGGGATGAAGGCAACGCGTTCTTCCCGCCGACCAGCTTCCAGATCTCCAACCTCAATTCCGGCACCGGCGCCACCAACGTGGTACCGGGCGACCTGACCGCGCTGTTCAACTTCCGCTTTTCTACCGAGTCGACCGTCGAGGGCCTGCAGGCGCGGGTGTCGGCGATTCTCGACAAGCATCAACTGGACTGGTCGATCGACTGGGCGCTGTCGGGCCTGCCGTTCCTCACCGAGCCCGGCGAACTGCTCGATGCCGTGGCACACAGCATCAAGGGCGTCACCGGCCGCGATACCCAGCCGTCCACCAGCGGCGGCACCTCCGATGGCCGCTTCATCGCCACCATGGGTACCCAGGTGGTCGAGCTTGGCCCGGTCAACGCCACCATTCACCAGGTGGACGAGCGGATCCTGGCCAGCGACCTCGACCTGCTGACCGAAATCTACTACCAGACCCTGGTTCGGTTGCTCGCCTGATGCTCGCCTGCCCTCTTTGCCAGGCGCCGCTGAGCCGGCTCGACAACAGTGTGGTGTGCCCGGCCGGTCACCGCTTCGACCGCGCCCGCCAGGGTTACCTGAACCTGCTGCCGGTGCAGCACAAGAACAGCCGCGACCCGGGTGACAACCAGGCCATGGTCGAGGCCCGCCGCGACTTCCTCGACGCTGGCCACTACGCCCCGGTCGCCCTCCGCCTGGCCGAGCTTGCCGCCGAGCGCCAGCCAGGCGCCTGGCTGGACATCGGCTGCGGCGAGGGTTACTACACCGCGCTGCTCGCCCAGGCTCTGCCGGCTGCCGACGGTTATGCCCTGGACATCTCCCGCGAGGCGGTCAAGCGGGCCTGCCGCCGCGCGCCGGAGGTTACCTGGATGGTCGCCAGCATGGCCCGCGTGCCGCTGGCCGACGCCAGTTGCCAGTTCATTGCCAGCGTGTTCAGCCCACTGGACTGGGCCGAAGCCAAACGCCTGCTCAGCCCCGGCGGCGGCCTGATGCGGGTCGGCCCGACCAGCGGCCACCTGATGGAGTTGCGCGAGGTGCTCTACGATGAAGTACGCCCTTACGCTGACGACAAGCACCTGGCCCTCGTCCCCGACGGCATGGCCCACGCCCACAGCGAAACCCTCGAGTTCCGCCTGAACCTGGCCGTGCCCAAGGCGCGCGCCGACCTGCTGGCCATGACCCCGCACGGCTGGCGCGCCAGCGCCGAAAAACGCGCCCGGGTGATCGACCAGCCCGAGCCGTTCGAGGTCACGGTTTCCATGCGTTATGACTATTTCGTGCGCCAAGACTGAGCACACCCGGAGCCCTTATGCGCCAACCAGATATCGAGATCTACCTGAAGGACGCCGACGTCGACCACAAGCAGATTGCCGAGTGGCTCGCCCAGGCGATTGGCCCCTGCAGCGAATGGCAGCAGAAAGGTCAGACGTTCAAATGCAAGGCCGGTAACATTCCGGTCACCTGGTTACCCAAGGCTGTAGGGAAATGGAACAGCCTGTACCTGGAAAGCGACCAGACGCCATGGGCCGATGATGTCGCCTGCGCCCGCGCTGCATTTGCCGCACTGGGTGTGGAAGTGCGCTGCGCGCCGGGTGGCTGGGTCGAGGAAGACGGGGAAGAAGATGCCGACCGCTGGGTGCGCATCAGCGCCGACGGTGAAGAGGAAATCACCTGGCGCACAACCTGAAAATACAGCCTTGCTCGTTTCTGTAGGAGCGGGCTTGCCCGCGAACACGGGCCATGCCCGTGGCAGCCACCGTGGTGGCTGCTTTGCGGGCAAGCCCGCTCCTACGGCTTGAAACCAGAGGCTCAGAGCCCTACTACGTCTTCGGCTTGCAGGCCTTTCTGGCCCTGCACGCAGGAGTACTCAACCCGCTGCCCCTCGACCAGGGAACGATGCCCCTCACCGCGGATCGCCCGATAGTGGACGAATACATCCGCACCACCTTCGCGCTGAATGAAGCCAAAGCCTTTGGCATCGTTGAACCACTTTACATTCCCAGTCTCACGAGACGACATCTGAACTACTCCGGATTTTTATTGTGAAGATCGCCTTGCAGGCATGAGCTCACGGTCCCCTGCCAACGCCGCTTGCTGAAATATCCTGCAAGTGGCAGGCCGAGTATATGACACAGAACAAAAAAAATTGATGACGGTCCCGCCGTTGGCCGATTTTTGCTGAACTTACGCCGATACGGCAGACTAAATAGCTGGATACTCACCTGAAAATCACACCCAGGGCACACACCCCATGACCCGTTCCCCCCTGCACCGCCTGATCTTCGGCGGCCTGCGTCGCCTGTTGTACCTGTGGGTGCGCTCCGAGACCATCAACCAGTCTTCCATGACCCTCAACCTCGACCGCAGCCGGCCGGTGTTCTATGCACTGCCCTCACCCTCGCTCACCGACTTGGCCGTGCTCGACCACGAGTGCACCAAGGCGGGGCTGCCGCGCCCGGTGTTGCCGGTGGCTGTCGGCCCGCTGCAGGAGCCGGCCGGGTTCTTTTACCTGACCCCCGACCCGGACTGGCTTGGTCGCCAGGACAAAAGCGGCGCCCCGCCCACGCTTGAGCGCCTGGTGGCTGCCGTCAGCCAGCATGCCGAAGAAGATGCGCAGATCATTCCGGTGAGCGTGTTCTGGGGGCAGACCCCGGCCAGCGAATCCAGCCCATGGAAGCTGCTGTTCGCCGACAGCTGGGCGGTGACCGGGCGCCTGCGCCGGCTACTGACCGTGCTGATTCTGGGGCGCAAGACCCGGGTGCAGTTCTCCGCGCCGATCCACCTGCGCGAACTGGTGCAGCACAACAAAGGGCACGAGCGCACCGTGCGCATGGCCCAGCGCCTGATGCGCGTGCATTTTCGCAACCTCAAGACCGCCGTCATCGGCCCGGATATCTCGCACCGGCGCAACCTGGTCAAAGGCCTGATCCATGCCCCGCAGGTGCGTCAGGCCATCGCCGACGAGGCCCAACGCGAGAACCTGCCGCTGGCCAAAGCTGAAGCCCAGGCGCTGCGTTATGGCAACGAGATCGCCTCGGACTACACCTACACGGTCATCCGCTTTCTCGAAGTGGTCCTGAGCTGGTTCTGGAACAAGATCTACGACGGCATCAAGGTCAACCATATCGAACAGGTTCAGGGCATAGCCCCCGGCCACGAGGTGATCTACGTGCCGTGCCACCGCAGCCACATCGACTACCTGCTGCTGTCGTACCTGCTGTTCCGCAACGGCCTCACCCCACCGCACGTGGCCGCAGGCATCAACCTCAACATGCCGGTGGTGGGTAACCTGCTGCGCCGTGGCGGCGCCTTCTTCATGCGCCGCACGTTCAAGGGCAACCCGCTGTACACCGCCGTGTTCAACGAGTATTTGCACACCCTGTACACCAAAGGTTTCCCGGTCGAGTATTTCGTAGAAGGTGGCCGCTCGCGTACCGGGCGCATGCTGCAACCGCGTACCGGAATGCTGGCCATTACCCTGCGCAGCTTCCTGCGCTCGTCGCGCACGCCGGTGGTGTTCGTGCCGGTGTACATCGGCTATGAGCGCGTGCTCGAAGGCCGCACCTACCTGGGCGAGCTGCGCGGTGCCAGCAAAAAGAAGGAGTCGGTGTTCGACATCTTCAAAGTGTTTGGCGCGCTCAAGCAGCGCTTTGGCCAGGTCTACGTCAACTTCGGCGAACCGATCCGCCTCGCCGGTTTCCTCGATGAGCAACAGCCCGGCTGGCGTGAACAGGATCACGGCCCGCAGTACCGCCCAGCCTGGCTCAACGCCGCCACCACCCGCCTGGGCGAAACCGTGGCCCGTCACCTCAACGAGGCGGCCGCCATCAACCCGGTCAACCTGGTGGCCCTGGCGCTGCTGTCCACCAGCCGCCTGGCCCTGGACGAACGCGCCCTGACCCGCGTGCTCGACCTTTACCTGGCATTGTTGCGCCAGGTGCCCTACTCGCCGCACACCACCCTGCCCGACGGCGACGGCCAGGCACTGATTGAACATGTGCGCAGCATGAGCCTGGTGGCCGAGCAGAAGGACGCCCTGGGCCGCATCCTCTACCTGGATGAAGGCAATGCGGTACTGATGACCTATTACCGCAACAACGTGCTGCACATTTTCGCCCTGCCGGCGCTGCTGGCCAGCTTCTTCCTCAGCAGCTCGCGCATGAGCCGCGAACTGCTGGGCCAGTATGTGCACGCGTTGTACCCGTACCTGCAGGCGGAACTGTTCCTGCGCTGGACGCCAGAGCAACTGGACGAGGTGATCGACCAATGGCTGGCCGCGCTGGTCGAGCAAGGCCTGCTGCGCCAGGAGAACGACGTGTACGTACGCCCGGCGCCCAGCTCGCGGCAGTTCGTGCTGCTGACCCTGCTCGCCCGCACCATCACCCAGACCCTGCAGCGCTTCTACATGGCCACCTCGCTGCTGCTCAACAGCGGGCAAAACACACTCAGCGCCGAAGCGCTGGAAGACCTGTGCGTGATGATGGCCCAGCGCCTGTCGATCCTGCATGGCCTGAATGCCCCGGAGTTCTTCGACAAGACGCTGTTCCGCCACTTCATCCAGACCCTGCTCCAGCAAGGCGTGCTGCATGCCGACGGGCAAGGCAAGCTGGGTTACCACGACAAGCTCGCCGAGCTGGCCGAGGGCGTGGCCAAGCGTGTGCTGTCGGCCGAGCTGCGCCTGTCGATCCGCCAGGTGGCCCTGCACCGTGACGATGGCCTGGAAACTTCGACCCTCTAACGGTTCATCTACCGGTAAAATCCGCTAAAGTCCCTGGGGTTGGCCACAAGCCAGCTCCAAGGACCTATGGAGATTCCATGAAAAAGCTCTTTATGCTGTGTTGCGCATCCCTGCTCGCAGCCTGTTCCAGCCAAACCCCATCCACCCAGGCCAGCCTGGACGGTGAAGTCTTCTACCTGCAGCGTATTGCCCTGCCGCCTGCGGCTACCTTGAGCGTGGAGCTGCAGGATGTTTCGCTGATGGACGCCCCTGCCGTGACCCTCGCCCGCCAGGCCGGCCCGGTCAAAGGCAACGTGCCGCTGCCGTTCCACCTCAGCTACGACCCAGCCCAGGTCAAACCCGGCCACCGCTATGCAGTGAGTGCGCGCATCGAGCTGGATGGCAAGCTGCTGTTCATCAATACCGAACACCATGGTGTCATGCTCGACGGCAGTGACCCGAAATCTGTACGCATCAAGGTCGACCCGGTTCGCTGACACCCGTTTTCATCTGTTTACAAGGAAAGCTTCATGATCCGCACTTCCCTGCGTTTTTCCACCCTGTGCGCCGGCCTGCTGCTGTCGGCCAGCGCACTGGCCCTGTCGCTGGGCGACCTGAGCCAGAAAGACGCCACTGGCGGCCTGAAAGATACCCTGACCCAGGGCGCGCAGCTGGCCGTCAAGCAGTTGAGCACCCCGGGTGGTTTCAGCAATAACCCCGACGTGCGCATCGAATTGCCGGGCAACCTGGGCAAAGCGGCCAAGGCCATGAAGATGTTCGGCAAAGGTGCACAGGTCGATGCCCTTGAAGCCAGCATGAACAAGGCCGCTGAAGCCGCCGTGCCGCAGGCCCAGGCGATTCTGGTGGATGCCGTGAAGAACATGAGCGTGACGGATGCCAAAGGCATCCTCAGCGGCGGTGACGACTCGGCCACTCAGTACCTGAACAAGAGCAGCCGCGAGCAGATCCGCGCGAAGTTCCTGCCAATCGTCAAGCAGGCCACCGACAAGGTCGGCCTGGCCCAGCAGTACAACAACTTCGCCGGGCAGGCGGTGGCATTGGGCGTGGTTGACGCCAAGAGCGCCAGCATCGAGAACTACGTGACCGAGAAGGCGCTGGACGGCCTGTTCGAGATGATTGGCAAGCAGGAGCAGACCATTCGCCAGAACCCGGCGCAGGCCGCTACCAGCCTGGCCAAGAAGGTCTTCGGCGCCCTCTGATCCGCAACGCGGCCGCAGTACCCTCGTAGGAGCAGCCTTGTGCTGCGAAGAGGCCGGGACAGCAAGATGAATTTTCATTTGCTGCACCGGCCTCTTCGCAGCACAAGGCTGCTCCTGCAGGGCGATGAGGTCAGTCAGGTTTTCTTCACCCTGAACCACGCCGCATACAATGCCGGCAGGAACAACAGGGTCAACGCCGTGGCCACGATCAAGCCACCCATGATCGCCACCGCCATCGGCCCGTAGAACACGCTACGCGACAACGGGATCATCGCCAGCACCGCCGCCAGCGCGGTCAGCACGATCGGCCGGAAGCGCCGCACCGTGGCTTCGATGATCGCCTGCCAACGCTCCATCCCTGCCGCAATGTCCTGCTCGATCTGGTCCACCAGGATCACCGAGTTGCGCATGATCATCCCCGCCAGGGCAATGGTGCCCAGCATGGCGACAAAGCCGAACGGCTGGCGGAACACCAGCAGGAACAGGGTCACGCCAATCAGCCCCAGCGGTGCGGTGAGGAATACCATTACCGTGCGCGAGAAGCTGCGCAGCTGGATCATCAGCAGGCTCAGCACCACCACCACGAACAGCGGCATGCCTGCGTTCACCGACTTCTGCCCACGCTCGGAGTCTTCAACCGTACCGCCCACTTCCAGCAGGTAGCCATCCGGCAGCTTGGCGCGTATTTCCTGCAGGGTCGGCTCGATCTGTTTCACCAGCGTGGCCGGTTGCTCCTTGTCGTAGATATCGGCGCGCACGGTCACCGTCGGCAAGCGGTTGCGGTGCCAGATGATGCCTTCCTCGAAGCCGTACTCCAGGGTCGCTACCTGCGACAGCGCCACGCTCTGGCCGTTGTCGGTCGGCAGTGCCAGGCTGCCGAGGTTACCCAGTTCGCCACGCTCCTGCTGGGTGCCGCGCAGCAGGATCTCGATCAGCTCGTTGTCCTCGCGGTACTGGCTGACCGTGGTGCCGGTCAATGAGCTTTGCAGGAAGCTAGACAGGTGCGCGGTGCTCACGCCCAAGGCGCGGGCGCGGTCCTGGTCGATTTCGAGGAACACGGCCTTGCTGGGTTCTTCCCAGTCCAGGTGCACGTTGACCACATGGGGGTTCTCGCGCACCTTTTCGGCCACTTCGCGGGCCAGCGCACGGGCCTTCTCGATGTGCTCGCCGGTGACCCGGAACTGCACCGGGTAACCCACGGGCGGGCCGTTTTCCAGGCGCGTGACGCGGGCACGCAGGTCGGGGAACTGCTGGTCCACGGTGCTGATCAGCCAGCTGCGCAGGCGCTCGCGGTCCTCCATCGACTTGGCCAGTACCACAAACTGGGCAAAGCTGGCTGCAGGCAGCTGCTGGTCCAGCGGCAGGTAGAAGCGCGGCGAGCCGGTGCCCACGTAGGCCACGTAGTTATCGATGCCGTCCTGCTGCTTGAGCAGTGCCTCCAATTGCTTGACCCGCTCGGCGGTATTGGCCAGCGAGGCGCCTTCAGCCAGCTTCAGGTCAACCATCAGCTCCGGGCGCCCTGAGGCCGGGAAGAACTGCTGGGGCACGAAGCGGAACAGCAGGATGCTGCCGACAAAGGCCGCGATGGTCAGCAGGATCACCGTCTTGCGCCGCCGCACGCACCATTCAACCACCCGCCGCACACGCTGGTAGAACGGCGTGGCGTAAGGGTCTGGCGCGTGGCCGTCCTTGCCATGGCGCGCAGCGTGCAGCTTGGCCAGGTCTGGCAGCAGGCGCTCGCCCAGGTAGGGCACGAACACCACCGCCGCCACCCACGAGGTCAACAGGGCGATGGTCACCACCTGGAAGATCGAGCGGGTGTATTCGCCAGTGCTGGAAGCAGCAGTGGCGATGGGCAAGAAGCCTGCCGCAGTGATCAAGGTACCGGTCAACATCGGGAAGGCAGTGCTGCTCCAGGCATAGCTGGCTGCCTTGAGCCGGTCGTAGCCCTGCTCCATCTTGATCGCCATCATTTCCACGGCAATGATCGCGTCGTCCACCAGCAAGCCCAGCGCCAGCACCAGCGCGCCCAGGGAAATCTTGTGCAGGCCGATGCCAAAGTAATGCATGGCAGCAAAGGTCATGGCCAGCACCAGCGGGATGGCCAGCGCCACCACCAGGCCGGTGCGCAGGCCCAGCGAGAAGAAGCTCACCAGCAGCACGATGACCAGCGCCTCGACCAGCACCTGGACAAATTCGCCCACACCGGCCTTGACCGCAGCAGGTTGGTCCGAGACTTTGCGCAGCTCCATGCCGGCCGGCAGGTTGCGCGCCACGCGCTCGAACTCGCCTTCCAGGGCCTTGCCCAGCACCAGGATGTCGCCGCCGTCCTTCATCGACACGGCCAGGCCAATGGCGTCCTCGCCCATGAAGCGCATGCGCGGGGCGGGTGGGTCGTTGAAGCCACGGTGCACTTCGGCCACATCGCCGATGCGGAACGTGCGGTCACCTACGCGGATGGGGAACTGGCGAATCTGCTCCACGCTGTCGAAGCGCCCGCTCACTCGCAATTGCAGGCGCTCGCTGGGCGTCTCGAAGAAGCCGGCGGTGCTCACCGCGTTCTGCTCCTGCAGGGCCTGCTGCACAGCCTCCAGGGGTACGCCGAGGGTGGCCAGCTTGAGGTTGGACAGCTCGATCCAGATTTTTTCGTCCTGCAGGCCCACCAGCTCGACCTTGCCCACATCCTTGACCCGCTGCAGCTGGATCTGGATGCGGTCGGCGTAGTCCTTGAGCACCGCGTAGTCGAAGCCCTTACCGGTCAGCGCATAGATATTGCCGAAGGTGGTGCCAAACTCATCGTTGAAGAACGGGCCCTGGATCTCCGGTGGCAGGGTGTGGCGAATGTCCGCGACCTTCTTGCGGATCTGGTACCACAGCTCGGGGATGTCCTTGGAATGCAGCGAGTCGCGGGCCATGAAGGTGACTTGCGATTCGCCGGGGCGCGAGAACGAGACAATCTTCTCGTACTCGCCGGTTTCCATCAGCTTTTTCTCGATACGTTCGGTGACCTGGCGCGACACTTCCTCGGCGCTGGCGCCCGGCCACAGGGTACGAATGACCATGGCCTTGAAGGTGAATGGCGGGTCCTCGCTCTGGCCGAGCTTGGTGTAGGACATGGCGCCAATGGCCGCCAGCAGGATCATCAGGAACAGGACGATCTGGCGGTTGCGCAGCGCCCAGGCAGAAAGGTTGAAACCCATCGGGACTTACTCCTTGGCCGTCAGCTTCACAACACGGTTGCTGCGGTCCACAGGGCGTATTTCCTGGCCCTCACGCAGTACATGGCCACCGGCGGCGACCACCCAGTCGCCGGGGGCAAGGCCCTCGAGCACTGGCACGCTGTCGCTGCCGTACGCCCCCAGGCGCACCACGGCCCGCTCGAGGCGGCTGTCCTTGTTGACCCGCCACACATAGGCCTGGCCGTTTTCCGCAGTAACCGCTGACAGCGGCACTGCCAACGGGATCAGCCCCTCGTGAGCGATGAACACCCGGGCACTCTGGCCCAGTTCCGCCGGCGTGGCAGTCGAGGTAAAGGCGATGCGCGCAGCGAAGGTGCGCGAGCGTGGGTCGGCGGCTGGCGACAGTTCGCGGATGCGCCCCTGGAAGCGCTCTTGCGGGTGCGACCAAAGCTCCACGCTCACCGGTTGGCCCACCGCAAAGCGGGCAAACTGCTGCTCCGGCAGGCCGATCACCACTTCGCGCTCGCCATCGGCGGCCAGGGTGAACACGGTTTGCCCGGCGGCAACCACCTGGCCCACTTCGACCTGACGCTTGGCAACCACCCCGGCCTGCGGCGCGCGCAGCACGGCATATTCGGCCTGGTTGCCAGCCACGTCGAACTCGGCCTTGGCCTGTTTCAGTCGGGCAAGGCCGGCGCGGTACAGATTTTCGGCGTTGTCGAACTGGGAATGGCTGACCATCTGCCGGTCCAGCAGCTTCTGGTAGCGGTCACGCTCGGCGCGCACCAGCGCCAGGTTGGCCTCGGCAGCCGCCATCTGGGCGCGGTTGGCTTCCAGTTGCAGGCGCACGTCCTGCGGGTCCAGCTCAGCCAGCGGCTGGTCGGCCTTGACTCGCTGCCCCTCCTCCACCAGGCGCTTGGTGACCTTGCCACCGATGCGGAAGGCCAGGTCCGGCTCGAAGCGCGCACGTACTTCACCGGGGTAACTGTCGGCAGCGGCTTCGGCCGGCTGCGGCTGCACCACCAGCGCCGGGCGCGGCGCGGCAGGTGGGGTGGCTTCCTGACCGCAGGCCGTCAGTAACAACGCGGCAACGGCAGGCAAGGCGATGGACAAGGCATGGCGCAACATGATGAATCCTTTCGCGAGGGCACTTCGAATATTTGTACTGGAAAGTATATTAAATCAGGCCGTCGATGTCGGGAAGGGTTTGCGGTGGTTTTTCAGGGGTACGGCTGAAGTCTTTTGGCGCCTGAGAGATCGAGCGCCGCCCGCGCGGCGCATCGCGAGCTGCGCTCGCTCCTATGGCAGATTAGTGGGGTGCCAAGCAGTCCTGAGGCCAGTGCTGCGCGGGTGGTCATGAAGCAGTGATCGCAAGCGCAGCGCGTATATTGTGGGAGCGGGTTCACCCGCGAACACCGGCGAAGCCGGTGCCATGCACCGCGTCGTACTTTTCGCGGGTGAATCGGACCGCCGCACCGCCGCTCCCACAGGGATTTGCGTCGGTGTCGAGGACACCTGTGGTGTTCGGTTTGTCGGTGGGGGTGTCGACTCGATGCCATCGAGTATCGCCTCGATCACACCCTCTGCCATTTCAATCGCATGTAGGTTCGACCAGAACATGCCCCAGCCTTCTTCGCGCATGTAGTCCAGGGCTTTGTATCCGGTTTCGTAGGCGCTGCGCAGGTACAGGGCTACATGGACCAAAGCGTCTTCGGCGGAAATGTTCGGGTTGACGGTGAAGAGGGGATCATGGCCGGCATCGCAGCGGCCGAAGGGGCGGGTGGACGTGCGTGGAAGGGGTGGGTCGGGGACTATTTTCTTCATCATGGAAAATGCTCCTCAAGGCCGCCACCCATCGCTACCACGTGAATGGGTGGCGACTGTACGCGAGGTGGTAGACCCGGGCATTTTCCAATCCAGGCAGGCTCGAAAGCCTCCCACGCACAGCCGCCATAGGCTGCCATGGAAAAAGCGCAACCGGGCTACCACACCCGATCGCCAAGTTGTTCGGCGACGGATAGAGCCTAGAGACACTGGTTCCAACTGAACAGGTGATGGCAGAGGACGCGGGTCGTAGGATATTTCCGAAGTGCCTAACTGGACAGCCCCTTTGGCAAAAATCAGAAATATCTTCGGAGGACTTGGCTCTAACCTGTGGGAGCGGGCAAGTCGGTGCGCCGAACCGCCGCGAAGGGCCGCAAAGCGGCCCTGGCATTTCAGACCGGTTCGGCGATGCTGGCCGGCTTGGTTTTGCGGCTGAGGTCGCGATAACCCGCAGCCGGGTGGCTGGCCGGCAGCCGCGGGCCGTCGCCGAACAGCTTCTCGCGCAGGGTGCCGGCGCGGTATTCGGTCTTGTAGGCGCCGCGTTGCTGCAGCTCGGGAACCAGCAGCTCGACCACGTCGCGGAAGGTTTCGTGGGCCAGGGCATAGGTCAGGTTGAAGCCGTCGACATCGGTTTCTTCAACCCAGGCCTGCAGTTCGTCCGCCACGGTTTGCGCACTGCCAACGATCAGCGGGCCAAAGCCGCCGATGCCGACCCAATCGGCCAGCTCTTGCACGGTCCAACGCTTGTTCGGGTCGGCGGTGGAAAACGCTTCCACGGCCGACTGGATGGCATTGGTGTGGATATGCTCCAGCACCTGGTCAGGCTGGTATTCGCTAAAGTCGATGCCGGTCCAGCCGGAAATCAGCGCCAGGGCGCCTTCGTAGCTGGCGTAGCTTTTCAGCTCCTGCCATTTGGCCTGGGCCTTGGCGTCGGTTTCGTCGACGATCACCGTCTGCATGTTGAAGATCAGCACCTTGCGCGGGTCACGCCCGGCCTCGGCGGCGCGGCGGCGAATGTCGGCCACGGTCTTTTTCAGGATGACCTTGGACGGCGCGGCGACGAACACGCACTCGGCATGGCCGGCGGCAAAATGCTTGCCGCGGCTGGACGCCCCTGCCTGGTACAGCACGGGGGTGCGTTGCGGCGAAGGTTCGCACAGGTGAATACCTGGGACCTGGAAGTGCTTGCCGTGGTGGCGGATCTCGTGGACTTTGCGCGGGTCGGTGAACAGGCCGGTTTCGCGGTCGCGCACCACAGCACCGTCTTCCCAGCTGCCCTCGAACAACTTGTACAGCACCTCCAGGTACTCGTCGGCGTAGTCGTAGCGGGCATCATGGTCGCTCAACGCCTTCTGCCCCAGGTTGCGCGCACCGCTGTCCAGGTAGGACGTGACAATATTCCAGCCGATGCGGCCCTTGGTCAGGTGGTCCAGGGTCGACAGGCGGCGAGCGAACGGGTACGGGTGCTCGAACGTCAGCGAGGCGGTCAGGCCGAAACCGAGGTGTTCGGTGACCAGCGCCATGGGTGTGATCACTGCCAGTGGGTCGTTCACCGGCACCTGCGCCGCCTGGCGGATAGCCGCGTCGCCATTGCCACCCAGCACATCGTAGATACCGATCACGTCGGCAATGAAGATGCCGTCGAACTTGCCGCGCTCCAGCAGCTTGGCCAGGTCGGTCCAGTAGTCCAGGTCCTTGTACTGCCAGGCGCGGTCCTTGGGGTGCCGCCACAGGCCGGGTGACTGGTGGCCGACACAGTTCATCTCGAAGGCATTCAAACGAATTTCACGTGGCATGGGGATTCCTGTTCGATAGGCTCGGCACCTTTGTCAGGTGCCCTTGAAGCTTTATCAACACGATTCATGCCAACAGAATAATCGTTATAAATCAGCAATTTACTTAAAACATAAACAGCACTGATGCCTGAACGACGACATCACTGTCGATCAACTGTCCGCTGGCAGACAGCAGGCAAATGTGAGCTGGTTTTAGCCGGATCGCGCCTGACCCGTTAAGATGGGGATTCTTCAACCAGATGCAGACCACAATGCCCAATGACGCACCCATCGGCCCAGGCCGGCCAAAGGACCTGGTCAAGCGCGAGGCGATTCTCGAAGCGGCCAAGGCCCTGTTCCTCAGCCTTGGTTACGCCAACACCAGCATGGATGCGGTCGCTGCGGCGGCAGGTGTTTCAAAACTCACCGTGTACAGCCACTTCACCGACAAGCAGACCCTGTTCTGTTCGGCGGTCATGGCCACCTGTCAGATCCAGCTGCCTGACCTGCTGTTCGAGTACCCCGAGGGGGCACCGGTGGACGAGGTGCTGCTGACCATCGCCCGTGGCTTCCAGGCACTGATCAGCAGCGACGAAGCGGTCAAGCTCAGCCGCCTGATCATGGCCCAGGGCAGCCTGGACCCAAGCTTTGGCGAATATTTCTACGAAGCCGGGCCCAAGCGCGTGCTGGCAGGGATGGAAGCGCTGCTGCGCGGCGCGGATGAGCGTGGGCTGTTGCGCATCGACAACCCGCTGCGTGCGGCGGAGCACTTCTTCTGCCTGGTCAAGGGGGCACCGGATTACCGCTTGCTGCTGGGGTGCGCGGGGCCGCTAGAGGGCGACGAGGCCGAGGCGCATGTGCGCGAAGTGGTGGGGGTATTCTTGCGAGCGTACCAACCCTGAAAGCATCTTCTGGCATACGCGGTCACTTTGTAGGCGCGCGTATGCCATTGACCGCGCCCCCACCGGCGTACTACCTGACATTTTTGCCAGTATCCGACCAGGCATCCTCTTGACACACTCTCATGTCGCCCCCCCCACATGAGCGCACCACCATGTCCACGCAAACACTTAAACTCTTCTATAAGGGCAGCAAACTCTCGACAGTGCACTCAGGCAGTACTCATTATTCAGTTGTCAGCGCGAATAACCAGAACCTGTGCGAAACGAACAGCCAATCCACGCAAACACAGCTTTTGGCCACCGATGCCCAAGCGTCAACAGTTACCGCCCATGCAGGAAGCCAAACGGACATTGCCTACAGCCCTTATGGCGATGATAGTTTACCGGCCGCTCACCAGATACTGTCGCGCTTTACCGGGCAAACTTGTCTATCCTCAGCGATCGGTTACCTGCTGGGTAATGGCCATCGCCTGTACAACGCGGGATTGATGCGCTTTTACAGTGCGGACCGTTTATCACCGTTTGGCAAAGGCGGGCTCAATGCCTATGCCTACTGCGGTAATGATCCCATCAACCGAGCCGACCCGAGCGGCAGGAGTTTCATAAAACGGTTAACACGCAAATACTCATATGATTTACTGGCTCCCCGATTGAAATATGCGGATCCATCATTTTCAGCCAACGAATACAGGGCGTTGGGCAAGTCGCTTATAAAAAGAAACAACCGGACAGACAAGCTAATGAAAACCAAAGTATCCGGAATGTCCGCATGGGCACAAGGTGTCTTAGAAAACCGATACAAGTACAACAATGAGTACACAGAATATCTGCAGCTAACAGAAAATCCGCAAACCGGCCGTTTCACCTACCCGGAAGAGAATCTTAGAGAGATACAGCGCTCACAAGGAATTGTTATTCCTTCCTCAAACCAAGCCCCCAACACGCAGCCTCAGAGTCCGCGTGCCTCGCAAGAGTCCAGACAGATAGAAGCAGACTTAGACGGTCTACTGGCCAGACTCCTGTTAATACGGGAGGATTCAGCTACTGAGGCCCTGAATTCAGGTTTGAACTTTGACTTGGGCTTAGACTAGCCCGGTCACGGCTTTAAAGCCTTCTTCGGGTAAATGTCATACCGGCTCGACTTGCCCTCCAGGCTATGGCTGGGCTTGGGCCCGTCGATGATCGGCGCCTTGCGCGGGCGCTTCACCACCACCCGGTGGCTGGCCAGCGCCAGGGCGGCCTCGAGCAAGGCCGGAGCATCCAGGTCGTCGCCAACCAGAGGCCGGAACACGCGCATTTCCTTTTTCACCAGGGCGCTCTTGTCGCGGTGCGGGAACATTGGGTCGAGGTAGATTACCTGCGGCGCTTCGCCTTCCCAGGCGCGCATGCGCTCGATGGCGTTGCCGGTCAGCAGGCGCATGCGCCCGACAATAGGGCCCACCTCGTCATCCGACCGCGCCCGCGCAAGGCCATCCTCCAGCAGCGCGGCAATCAGCGGCTGGCGTTCGATCAGGGTCATCTGGCAACCCAGGCTGGCCAGCACGAATGCATCTTTGCCAAGGCCTGCCGTGGCATCCAGCACTTGTGGCCGCACCCCTTGGGCAATGCCCACGGCCTTGGCAATCATTTGCCCGTTGCCACCGCCAAACTGGCGCCGGTGCGCGGCCTGGCCTTCGACGAAGTCCACCCGCACCGGCCCAGGTGCCTGGGGCCCAAGCTGCTGGATCTGCAAGCCGTCAGCGCCTACCTGCACGGCGAAGCAGGCGCTCTCGTCCTGTAGCGGCAGGCTTAGGCGTTCAGCCCACACCTTGGCCTGCTCCGCATACTCAGCCGACATCGCCTCGACCCTGATACCCGTGCCTTGCTCTTCCATCGTCCACACCTAAAAAATCAAACCAAGCCTTAATGAATCAGCAGCCACGGCCGATACAGGCAATATCCCGCTATTCTGCCAGAGCACAACGCGCGCGACTGCCATGTCAGATACTCTTCCCATCGGCTTGACCTATTTGTCGCCTGTCGGCAACTACAGTCAGCACAATACCCAGGCACTCGGGGGCGTCAGCCACCTGTGGCAGGATTTTTTTGCCCGGGCCATGGCCGAGCAGCAGGAAGAGCCCGTAGACAGCGTCAGCCAGTCGTTCGTGCAGTACGACCAGGACAGCGGCGAACCCATCGGCGGCGCCCGTGCGCTGGCCCTGATCGACGCCCAGCGCGCCTGCCCGGTGCAGGACACCGAGGTAGCACCGCCCGAGCCGCTGTTCCTGCCCAAGGCAGAGCTTGAAGCCAACCTGCTGCCGCCTGCGCCTGAGCCGTTCAGTACCATGGAACTGATCGAACAGCAGCGCCAGCTCGACACCAGCAACAGCTGGATGCGCCCGGTGGTGATGAGCCAGGGCCATCCGATTGCCGAGCCCGGCCCGGGCCCTGCCCCGCGGTCGTTGTTCCTGCCAATTGCCGAGTTCGAGACCAACCTGCTGGACCCGGCACCCGAACCGTTCGACGACGCCACCCTGGCCAAACAGCAAAACGATCTGGAGTTCGACATCTACTGGGCGCGCCCGGTGGTGCTGAACAACGTGCGCGTTCACGCCTGAAGCTAACGGCAGATCTGCCAGCGGCCCATGTCCAGGTGAAAGTGATTGTGGTGCGCGGCGTTGTAATCCGGCCCCAGTACCGTGCTGAAGCTCTCGCAAGCCGCCTGCTGCACCTGCCGCAAGAATTCTGCCTTCTGCCCGCCCGCCTGCCAGTCACGCGCCAGCACGATGCGCCGGCCGTCCTGCAGGCGAAAGCCGCTGATGTCCAGCGCATTTGCCGTAGCGTGCTGGCTCAGGCGACCCTGCTTGCGGTGGTAGACATTGCGGCAGGCAAAACTGCCCAGGTGATCGACCTGAGTCACCGGTTGGCCCAGCACCCGCTGCGCCACCGGCTGCAAGCCATGGTTTTCGAACAGCGCGTAGGCCACCGCCAGCGGGCAACTGGCCAGGAAGCTGCTGCTTAGCCGCGCCTGGCCGCCCTCGATACGCCATACGTTCTGTAACGGGCAGTTGGCCGAAGCCGGGCTGTCGGCTTGCGCCCGGTAGCGCAGCTGACTGGTTTCCAGCGCCTGGCGGCACAGGGCCGGGTCATCGCGCAGGCGTGCAAGCTTGTACGGTGTCAGCAGATTGGGCGGCTGGCGCACATCCAGCGGCGCCCAGGGGTTCCACACGGCAGGCAGCCGCCAGCCGAAGTGCCAGGCCAGGCCGGCCAGCACCAAAAGGCCAGCCAGCAGCGCCAACACTCCCCGCATCAGCGGCGGAACAGGTCGTTGAGCTGGGCAAACGGCAGTGCCTGCTCACCGTAGCCGAACGTACCCTCGTTGCGAATTTCCAGCGCGGCACGGTGGAAGGCCCCCAGCGCAGCACGGGCCAGCGACGAGCCGACGCTGATGCGGCGCACGCCCAGGTCCTGCAACTGGTTCACGCTCAGCGGCACACCCGCCATGCCCATCAGTACATTCACCGGCCGCGGGGCGACCGCCTGTACCACCGCACGGACTTCTTCGACGGTGCGCAGCCCGGGGGCATACAGCACATCGGCGCCGGCCTCGGCATAGGCTTGCAGGCGCAGGATGGTGTCGTCGAGGTCCATGCGGCCATGCAGCAGGTTTTCTGCCCGGGCGCACAGGGTGAAAGGGAATGGCAGGCTACGCGCAGCCTGCACGGCGGCGCGTACGCGCTCCACGGCCAGCCCCAGGTCATAGATGGGCGCATCACTGCGGCCACTGGCATCTTCGATGGAGCCACCTACCAGGCCGATTTCGGCTGCACGCAAGATGGTCTGGGCACAATCTTCAGGCATGTCGCCGAAGCCGTTCTCAAGGTCCGCGGCCACTGGCAACGCAGTGGCATCGACGATCTCGCCGGCATTGTCCAGGGTATCGTCCAGGCTCAAGGCGCCTTCGGCGTCTGGCCGGCCCAGGCTGAACGCCAGGCCGGCACTGGTGGTGGCCAGCGCCTCGAAACCCAGGCTGGCGAGTAGCTTGGCGGAGCCTGCATCCCACGGGTTGGGGATGACGAACGCACCTTCGCGCTCGTGTAAAGCCTTGAAGGCTTCGGCTCGCAGGGTTTGCACATCCATGGTTCAACCTCCGGCAGTCAGGGAAAGGTCAGAGTAAGCCCAGTTGTTCGACCTCGGGCGCACGCGGCAATTCCGGCAAAGGTGCAAGACCTGGCAGGCGCGCCATCAGGCGTTGATGGAAACGCTGCGCCAACGCCGCAGCCAGGCGATTGTCCGAGGTGTGCAGGAATATGTAGGGGTTGCGGCCTTCTTCGATCCACTCGGCGACTTTCTCTACCCAGGGGCTGAGGAAGGAGTGATTGGCCTCCAGCTCCGGGTGGCCGATGAAGCGCACCTGTGGGTGCTGGCTGAAGGCCGCGGGGCGCGGTGGCACCTTGGGCTTCTTGGATTGCGCGTGCAGCACGGCAGGGTCGCGCGAGGCGCAGCTGAACAACGCACGCGGGTCCAGGCAGATGCGCTCCACGCCGCGTTCGTGCAGCAGGCGGTTGAGCAGGCGTTCTTCTTCACCCTTGGCGAAGAAGGCCTGGTTGCGCACTTCCACGGCCACCGGCAGGCCGATTTCGTCGAGGAAGTGGCAAAGCTCGCCCAGGCGTGCCGGGCCGAACTGGGCCGGCAACTGCAGCCAGTACGGCGAAACGCGCTTGCCCAGCGGGGCCATCAGCCGCGTGAAGTCGAAGGCAGGCTCCAGTTGATCACGCAGGTCACCTTCGTGGCTGATGTCCCGGGGAAACTTGGCGGTGAAGCGGAAGTGCTCGGGCATCACCTGTGCCCAACGGGCAATAGTGCCGGGGGCGGGGCGTGCGTAGAAAGTGGTGTTGCCCTCAACGGCGTTGAACACCTGGCTGTAGAGGCCAAGCATTTCATTGCTGTTAGCGTCGGCGGGATAGAGGTAGTCGCGCCAGGCGTTTTCGCTCCAGGACGGGCAACCGAGAAAATAAGGCAGTGGTGATGGACTCATCCACTAAATGTACAGGTCGAGCCCCAGTACTTCCATGTCCCAGTCGGTGAAACCGGCGGTGCTCAGGTAGCTGGCCAGTGCAGTGGCGGTGCGCCGGTCACGGGCGCGGGGGAAGACCATGTCTTGCTGGCGGGCTGGCAGGCCACCGCTGCGGCGGCGGGCGGTGGCATCCACGGGGGCGCCCTGGCTGTCATCTATCAGCTCGGCATCATCGATGGCCTCGTCACGCGCCGGTGCCTTGCGCGGGGTGCGCTTGACCGGGTAGGACTGCGATGAGAAACCGTCGATACGCATGGCATGAGCACTCAGGATCAATGATGGCAATTTAGCAGCATCAGGGTTCCGTCGCTAATGCTTGACTGATAACTGGACCACAGATCGCGCAAATGGTTTTAGAGTGATCGGCGATAACCGACGAACAGCACTCAGTACTTCTTGGGCGTGGCTACATTATCGCGCAGATATACCGGTTGCGCCTGCTCGGCAACGATTGCCTCATCACGAGCCCAGGCGAAGGTAGCCAGGCTGAGAATGTCCAGCGCATTGGGCAAGGCGCCAGGGTTGCTGGCCGCCACCTTTACCGCCAGGCGCTCGGCATAGCCCCATCCGGTACCGGCACCGAACCACTCGCCATTGCTGCCTGCCGGCAGCGCTACCTGCTCGGGCGGCAACACCGCTTCGCGCCCGACCAGGCGCATTTCGCCGGCCGTGGCCTGGTAGCAGCCCCAGTACACTTCATCCATGCGCGCATCGATGGCAGCCGCCACCTGCTGCACGCCCTGCTCGCGCAAGGCACCCTGGGCCAGCGCGGCCAGGTTGGACACCGGCAGCACCGGGCGCTCCAGCGCGAAGGCCAGGCCCTGGACCACACCAATGGCAATGCGCACGCCGGTGAAGGCGCCCGGGCCACGGCCAAAGGCGATGGCATCCAGTGCATTCAGCGCAACGCCGGATTCGGCCAGCAGCTGCTTGATCATCGGCAGCAGCTTCTGCGCGTGCTGACGCGGGATCACCTCGTAATGGCTGGTTACCTTGCCGTCATGCAGCAGCGCGACGGAACAGGCTTCGGTGGCGGTATCCAGGGCCAGCAGGGTGGTCATCGAACGGGTATCCAGGTGCGAATGAAAAGAGCGGCAGTATAGAGCAGCGGCGGCGTTGTGTCCCGAGGGGGCGCTGTGTGGCCTTTACAGGTGGTCTGTACAACTTGACCTTGACGCGATCCCTGTAGGAGAGGCCTTGCGTCGCGATGGGGCGCGTAGCGGCCCCACGATTTCAGCTTCGCCGCAGAAATTGCCGGGGCCGCTTGGCGGCCCATCGCGACGCAAGGCCGCTCCTACAGGGGCCGCGCCAGGCCGTGGACTGCAGCCCTGAAACGACAACGGCCCGCTAGCGGGCCGTTGTCGGGGGCGTCAGGCGCTGATCAGCTCAGGGCTGCCAGGACCTTGGCAGTGATGGCGTCGACCGAACCGACACCTTCGATGTGGCTGTACTTCGGCTTGCCGGCATTGGCGGCCGACAGCTTCTGGTAGAACTCCACCAGCGGCTTGGTCTGGGTGTGGTAGACCGACAGGCGATGGCGAACGGTTTCTTCCTTGTCGTCGTCGCGCTGGATCAGGTCTTCGCCCGTCACGTCGTCCTTGCCTTCCACTTTCGGCGGGTTGTACTGAATGTGGTAGGTGCGGCCCGAGGCCAGGTGCACGCGGCGGCCCGCCATGCGGCCGACGATTTCTTCGTCGTCTACGGCGATTTCGACCACGGCGTCGATGTCGACACCAGCGGTGACCATGGCTTCGGCTTGCGGGATGGTGCGTGGGAAGCCGTCGAACAGGCAGCCACTGGCGCAATCAGGCTGGGCGATGCGCTCCTTGACCAGGCTGATGATCAGCTCGTCGGAGACCAGCTGGCCGGCATCCATGACTTTCTTCAGCTCCAGGCCCAGCGGGGTGCCGGCCTTGACGGCGGCACGCAGCATGTCACCGGTGGAGATCTGTGGAATACCGAACTTTTCGGTGATGAACTTTGCCTGAGTACCTTTACCGGCCCCGGGAGCTCCCAGCAGAATTACGCGCATCTTGTGCTCCTCAAATTTTTTTATGAAATTCAATGGATTCGGCAACCAGGGCCAAGTCCGGAAAATCGGGTATGACCATAAAACGGTCAGAAGGCTGCTCAAGATACACAGCGCCCGGCAGCCATACAAGCGTCCCAAAGTTGCAGGAAAGCGCCACTTGTGGCCGACCGGGCAGGTGGTTGCGCCCGGCGCAACCACCCTTCCCTTACCCGTGCATGGCCTGCACGCCACTCACACTGACTGGCCTGGGCCTCCCCTCAGCCGGTATTGCGCAGCCCGGCGGCAATACCCGCCACGGTCACCAGCAAGGCCTGCTCCAACGGGCTGTCCAGAGCGGCTTCGCGGCTGCGCGAGCGGGCCAGCAACTCGGCCTGCAGGCGGTGCAGCGGGTCCAGGTAGGTGTTGCGCAGGCTGATGAATTCCAGCGTCTCGGGGCTGTGCGCCAGTAGCACCGGCTGCCCGGTCAGGCCCAGCACCACCTGGCAAGACTGCGACAATAGGTCGCGCAGGTGCGCACCTAAAGGAAGCAGGTGCGGTTGCACCAGACGTTCGTCGTAGGCCTCGGCAATTTGTGCATCGGCCTTGGCCAGCACCATTTCCAGCATGTCGATGCGGGTGCGGAAGAACGGCCATTGCTCGCGCATCTGCGCCAGCAACTCACCCTGGCCGCGGGCCAGAGCATTGCTCAGCGCGGTTTCCCAGCCCAGCCAGGCCGGCAGCATCAGCCGGGTCTGGGTCCAGCCGAAGATCCATGGGATGGCCCGCAGGCTTTCGATCCCCCCTGCCCGGCGCTTGGCCGGGCGGCTGCCCAGCGGCAGGCGCCCCAGTTCCTGTTCTGGCGTCGACTGGCGGAAATACTCGACAAAATCGGGGTTGTCGCGCACTACGCTGCGGTACGCCTTGACGCCATCGGCAGCCAGCTGGTCCATCACCTCGCGCCAGGCCGGCTGCGGGGGCGGTGGTGGCAACAGCGTGGCTTCGAGCACAGCGGCCAGGTACAGGTTGAGGTTTTGCTCGGCAATAGCCGGCAAACCGAACTTGAAACGAATCATTTCGCCCTGCTCGGTGGTGCGGAAACGCCCCGCCACCGACCCCGGTGGTTGCGACAGGATCGCCGCGTGGGCCGGGCCACCACCGCGGCCTACCGTACCGCCCCGGCCGTGGAACAGCAGCAGTTCGACCTGATGCTCGGCACAGATGCGCACCAGGTTTTCCTGAGCCCGGTACTGCGCCCAGGCCGCCGCTGTGGTACCGGCGTCCTTGGCCGAGTCGGAATAGCCGATCATCACTTCCTGCGGGCCGCGCAGCCCGGCCCGGTAACCCGGCAGGCCGAGCAGGCGCTGCATTACCGGGCCGGCATTGTCCAGGTCGGCCAAGGTTTCGAACAGCGGTACCACACGCATGGGGCGGGTCAGCCCGGCTTCCTTGAGCAGCAACTGCACCGCCAGCACATCCGAAGCGGCACCAGCCATGGAAATCACGTAGGAGCCCAGCGAGGCAGCGGGCGCGGCGGCAACCTCCCGGCAGGTTGCCAGCACCTCGGCGGTATCTGCCTGCGGCCTGAAGTGCGCGGGCAACAGCGGCCGGCGGTTTTTCAGTTCGGCTTGAAGGAATTCGATGCGGCGGTCTTCATCCCAGTCGGCATAGCGGCCCAGGCCCAGGTAGTCGGTGATTTCGGTCAGCGCGTCACGGTGGCGGGCAGCGTCCTGGCGTACGTCCAGGCGGCCCAGGAAAAGGCCGAAAGTGACGGCGCGGCGCAGGGAGTCGAGCAACGGGCCTTCGGCGATAACGCCCATGCCGCATTCGTGCAGCGACTGGTAGCACAGCTCCAGCGGCGCAATCAGGTCGCGGTTATCCACCAGCACTTCGGCGCTGGCCGGTTGGCTGCTGGTCAAAGCGGTATGCGCCCAGGCACGCGTTGCCCGCAAGCGGTCGCGCAATTGCTTGAGCACGGCGCGGTAGGGTTCGGCACTGTCGCCCACCCGTTCGCGCAAAGCGGCGCTGGCCTGCTGCATGGACAACTCGGCGGCCAGTGCATCGATGTCGCGCAGGAACAGGTCGGCGGCCATCCAGCGCGCCAGCAACAGCACTTCGCGGGTGACCGCGGCAGTCACGTTGGGGTTGCCATCACGGTCCCCGCCCATCCACGAGGCAAAGCGGATCGGCGCGGCTTCCAGCGGCAGGCGCAGGCCGGTGGCTTCCAGCAGGGCCTGGTCGACCTTGCGCAGGTGGCTGGGGATCGCGTGCCACAGCGAATGCTCGATCACCGCGAAGCCCCACTTGGCTTCGTCTACCGGGGTCGGCCGGGTGCGGCGGATTTCTTCGGTGTGCCAGGCCTCGGCAATCAGCCGGCGCAGGCGTACACGTACTTGCTGGCGTTCGTCCGGGGTCAGGTCGCGGTGGTCCTGGGCAGCCAGCTGGCCGGCAATGGCGTCGTACTTCTGGATCAAGGTGCGACGAGCCACCTCGGTGGGGTGTGCGGTGAGCACCAGTTGGATGTCGAGCTTGGCCAGCTGCCGGGCCAGGGCATCGTTGCTGTGCCCGGCTTGCTTCAGGCGCGCCAGCAGCTCGGGCAATACCCGCGCTTCGAAAGGTTCGGGCTGGCCGACGTCGCGGCGGCGGATCAACTGGTACTGCTCGGCCATGTTGGCCAGGTTGAGGAACTGGTTGAAGGCCCTGGCCACGGGCAGCAAGTCTTCTTCGGCAAGGTCGGCCAGGGTGGACGTCAGTTGCTCGCCAGGGCCACGGCGGTCGGCCTTGGCACTGTGGCGGATGTCCTCGATTTTCTGCAAGAACGCATCGCCATGCTGCTGGCGAATGGTTTCGCCGAGCAGCTCACCCAACACATGGACATCTTCACGCAAACGCACATCGATATCGGTCATTGGCCCTCTCTTTGGCGCGGCTCTGGCGCACTCCTGTACACAGCTACCGAAGAGTGCCCCCAGCCGAGCGGCAATGGCAAGCCGTGTTCGGCCAAAGCAAACTAAAGTGAAAGCACAGCACTCCCATGCAATGCAGCCTTAACAGGCGTCAACAGAGGTCATCATGAAAATCCGTGAACTCGCCCAGCACTGGGAACAGAATGCCGCCGGTACCCTCAGCCGCACGGGCCATGTATTGCATCTGGATCTGGAGTCCGAGGCGCGCCTGGCCGCGCTGATCGACATGTACCCCAAGCGCACCGCCGAGGAACTGCTCGGCGAACTGGTGGCGGCCGCCCTCGAAGAGCTGGAAGCCAGCTTCCCCTATGTGCAGGGTCGCCAGGTCATCGCCACCGATGAAGAAGGCGACCCGCTGTATGAAGATGTCGGCTCTACGCCGCGCTTTCTCTCCCTCTCCAGACAACACCTGCACAGCCTGAGCACCACCAGCGACGACAGCGACAAATAACTGCCCGCCCCACCGTTCCGGGCCTCGCCAAGGCCCGGAATACCGCTCCAACCCGTGAAAGTTCCAGCCAGCACTCACTGACCAATCAGTCAGAAATAATTCCCCTCTTACCGCATTTTTTTCTGAACCATTCTGAAAACGGTCGAGTCGGAGCCAATAGCCATCACGCTAAAACCCTGCACACTGCCCTCGTGCACCGTTCAGCTGAAGCGCTCGGTTTTGTCAGGGATTAAGCGATGGACTGCTACGGACATCGTCGTTATCAGGAGTGATCCAATGGAGCTGACCACCATGAAGACCCGCACTAGCAAACTGTCATCTACTCACGTGCGCGGGTTCAAGCTGGCCGCGCTGGCCCTGGGCAGTAGCCTGGTCCTGGCCGGCTGTGCGGGCAACCCGCCCACCGAGCAGTATGCCGTTACCCAATCCGCCGTGAACTCTGCCGTCAGCGCGGGTGGCACCGAGTTCGCTGCCGTGGAAATGAAAGCGGCCCAGGACAAGTTCAAGCAAGCCGAAATCGCCATGCACGACAAGAAGTACGACGAGGCCAAGCGCCTGGCCCAACAGGCCGAGTGGGACGCACGCCTCGCCGAACGCAAGGCCCAGGCGGCCAAGGCCCAGAAGGCCGTGCAGGATGCCCGTCAGGGCGTTCAGGACGTACGTGAGGAAGGCCTGCGCAGCGCTCAGTGAGCCCTGCCCCGCCAACCTTAGCCTTCGCACTCGATCAAAGGATGAACACTATGCGCAAACACGTCATGATTCCCGCCCTGCTGGCCCTCAGCGTTGGTCTTGCTGCCTGCTCGCACGACCCTAACGCCAACCTGGAGTCGGCCCGCACCAACTTCTCCTCGCTGCAGAGCGACCCGCAATCGAGCAAGGTCGCAGCACTGGAGACCAAGGACGCCCAGGACTGGCTGAACAAGGCCGACAAGGCCTACATGGACCGTGAAGACGAGAAGAAGGTCGACCAACTGGCCTATCTGACCAACCAGCGCGTTGAAGTGGCCAAGCAGACCATTGCCCTGCGTACTGCCGAAGGTGAGTTGAAAAACGCCTCGGCCCAGCGCGCCCAGGCCAAGCTGGATGCCCGCGACGCGCAGATCGCCAAGCTGCAGGACAGCCTCAACGCCAAGCAGACCGACCGCGGTACGCTGGTGACCTTTGGCGATGTGCTGTTCGACTTCAACAAGGCTGAGCTCAAGAGCAACGCCTACCCGAACGTCACCAAGCTGGCCCAGTTCCTCCAGGAAAACCCGGAGCGTAAGGTGATTGTCGAGGGCTACACCGACAGCGTTGGCTCGGCCAACTATAACCAGACCCTGTCCGAGCGCCGCGCCAACAGCGTACGCATGGCACTGGTACGTGCCGGCGTCGATCCGGCGCGCATCGTTTCCCAGGGTTATGGCAAGGAATACCCGGTAGCGGACAACGGCAGCAACTCGGGCCGTGCGCAGAACCGTCGCGTGGAGGTGACCATCTCCAACGACAACCAGCCGGTGGCGCCCCGTTCGGTGAGCCAGGTTCAGCGGTAAGGCTGGCTAGCTGAAAAGAAAGCCCCGCGTTCGACGCGGGGCTTTTTTTTGCCTGTACCGGCCTCTTCGCGGCTAAAGCCGCTCCCACAGGTATTGCACCCACCCCGAAACTGAAGCGGTCCCTGTGGGAGCGGCTTTAGCCGCGAAAGGGCCGGAACAGGCGCTGAAAAGGCTGGCTCACTTCACCTGCTGCGGCGTCTCCTCGCCCATGCAGCGCACCGCACGCTTGCGGTTGTCCACCAGCACGCCGGTCAGGCCTTTCTGCCCGGTGTCGAACAACACCAGCACGCCATCGACGCACTGGGCCACTTGCGGCGCCGGGTCCAGCGAAACCTTGTAGTCCTCGCCAGGGATGGTCTTGAGCATGGTGAAGTCCTGCAGCAACAGGGCATCCTCGGGTTTGGCGAAATGCAGGTAACCGTAGTACCACAAGGCCCCCACCGTCACGATGATGCTGCCGACGCCGGTCAGGATCAGCGGGATGGCGTTGCGTTCTTCACTCATTGCTTGTTCTTCTCGTCAGGGAAATTGGGCACTTCGGCAAGCCGCCGCAGGCCGTTGAAATGGCTGGGGTCGTCGAGGAAACGCAGCATCACCTGGCGCCATGTGGGGTCGGCGAAGGTCTGCACGTGGCCTCCACGGGTCAGTTGCAGCACCCGCGGCGGTGGCGCGTGCTGGTACAAGCGAATGCCGTTGTCCATCGGCACCAGGTTGTCGTCAATGCTATGGAAAAACAGCTTGGGCGGGCTGCTCAGCTGCTCGATCGAACGGATTGCGCTGTCGCCGTCCGGCACCAGCCACGACAGCGGCACCTGCAACGGCCAGGTCATCCAAGAGGTGCTGAGGGCAAAGCGCCCGACTGACCGGTAACTGGCTGGCACGCCATCGAACACCAGCGCACTGAAGCGCTGGCGCTGCTCGGGGTGGGCCGCCAGGTAGTGAATGGCCATGGCCCCGCCAAGGCTCTGCCCCAGCAGCACCAGGGGCTTGCCCTTTACCTCGGGCGCCTGGTCCAGCCAGGCCATGGCGGCGGCGATGTCTTCGTACACCTCTGGCAGGCTCGGCGTCCCCTGCGACAGGCCATAGCCGCGGTAATCGATCATCAGCACCTGGTAGCCCTGCTCCGGCAGCCAGTAGCTGCCACCCAGGTGCCCCGGCAGGTTGCCACCGTTACCGTGCAAGTGCAGTACCGTACCCTTGACCTCGACGCCGGCCTTGGCCGGCAACCACCAGCCGTGCAGGCGCAAGCCGTCCGACGTGACAAGGGTGACATCGCGGTAGGCGAGCTTGGCCCGCTCGGGGGTGAACGCCTGACCAGGCTCCGGGTAGAACAGCAAGCTGCTGCAGCCACTCAGGCCCAACAGCAGCAAGCCAAGCGCCAGCAGGCGGCAGCGCTCAGAGAATGTTCGCGTAGTCGGCTTCAATACGGTCCAGGCTCAGGTGGTTGAGGAAGTTGGAGAAACACATCCAGGCCGACAGCGCGTTAAGGTCGCGAAACTGCTCGGGCAGGTACTTGGGCGGCTCGACCAGGCCCTCCTCGACCAGCTGGCGCAGGGTGCGCATGTCCTCGAGGGTGGTCTTGCCACAGAACAGCAGCGGGATCTGTTCGAGCTTGCCCTTCTTCACGGCCAACTGAATGTAGTTGTAAACCATGATGAAGCCTTTGAGGTAGGACAAGTCCTTGGTGAATGGCAGGCCATTGGGCACCGAGCCGCGGAATACCCGGCTGGCGTTGCTGTAGCTCTGCGCAACCTCGAAGCCTTGCCCACGGAAAAAATCGAACACCTGGAGGAAGTCGGCGCCCTCCTCGACCATGTGGATGGCGCGGGTGCGGTTGGTGAGCTTGCGCAGGCGGCTGGGGTAGGAGGCGAAGGCAATCACCTCCATGAGGATGGCCAGGCCTTCCTGGGTGACCGTGGACGAGGGCGGGCCCTTGGCCAGGAAGGTGCAGATCGGCTGGTTCAGGCCATTGAGCGTGGTGCCGACGTGCACCAGCCCTTCGTGCACCTCCAGGGCGCGGACATCGCGGGCGTTGAACATGGCATCGGCGCGCACCTTGATATAGTCGGCACCGGCAGCGGCATCGGCGACGATGCCGTCGGACTCGAATACGCGAATGGTTCCCTCGGCCTCGCCGAACACCGTGTTCAGCCGGCGCTGGAGGATCTCCACGGCCTCCTTGGCGGTAAGGTTCTTCGGCTCGTCCTTCAGGTCGCCACGGCCATCGATGTTGTTCAGGTAGTCCGACAGCATCAGGCCAAGGTCGGCCAGGGTCGGGTCACCGGCATGGAAGGCATCGGAGGCAGCGCCATACAGTTCCTGGGAGATCAGGCCGAAGTCCTCGGTACCGCGCGCTTCGAGCATCCGCACCACCATGCGGTATTCGCGGCACATGCGTTTCATGATCTGCCCGACCGGGTTGAACTGGCCCAACTGGCGGATGATGTCGCGCTCGATGCCCTGGAACTCGGCCTTGACCGCGCCGGAGTCGAACGCCAGCGGGCGCGACTGGTAATAGGCACGGTCGACGGCCGGCGGCTCCTTGCCCTTGGCCTTGAGGAAGCCCTGACGAATGTTTTCGTCCCATTTCACCGCGTCCAGCACCCGGATCGGGGTCTGCGCCGCAACGATGCGGTCGGACAGGGCACGGATGGTTTGCTGGTATTCGTCCACCGGGGACTCCTTATTGCAACAATGAGCCAAGCCTTGTGTTGCCTGTGCTGGCCTCTTCGCGGCTAAAGCCGCTCCCACAGGGACCGCACAGGTCTCAAGCCTGATGCAGTGCCTGTGGGAGCGGCTTTAGCCGCGAAGAGGCCGGAACAGGTAACTACTTGCCAGTACGCTGGAACCGCGCCACTTCGACGAACAGGTCGGAATTGGCCGGGTCGTCCAGGTAGGCCAGCACCCGCGCCGACGGGCTATCGATCAGCACGCCGTCGCCGTTGTCCTCCGGCACTTCGGTGCTGCGCCCGGTCAGTTCCTTCTTGTCCACCGCCTGCTGCACCTGCTCGACATCCAGGTTGTAGACCACCAGCTCCTTGCCATCGACGATGTCGAAACCACCGATCAGGAAGTTGCCCCCCAGGCGCTTGGGCACGCCAGCCGACAGGTACCAGCGGTTGCCGTGGCGCGAAACGGTGAACACGTATTCCTCAGGCGCCTTGCCCTTGGCCGTGGCCACCGCCTTGTAGGCATCGCCGCCGCTGCGGCTGATGGTCAGCTTCAACGGCTCGCCCCAGGCGTCCTTGCTGCTCCACTTGCCGAGCAGGGCCTTGGGGGCCGCCTGGTTGCTGGGCAAGGGCTCATGGAAGGTCACCAGACAACCGCCCAGCAGCAGGAATGACAGAGTCAACAACACCACACGCCAGGCTTTCATCAGGTTCTCCTTGAAAAATCGGTCTCGGCTCAAGCCGATGCCAGCACCAGCTGCAGGTATCGGGTAAGCATAGCGAGCATCTGCCCATCGGCTTGCGCGTTCGCATCCTTGAGCAGGCCCTGATATTCCATCTGCACGATAATCGCCGTCAACATCTGGGCGTCCTGTTCCGGTTGCCGCGACCCCACCACCTGCAGCAATTGCCGGGTGCCGTGCAGCAGGATCTGCTCGTGGGCACGCACCAGTTCAGCCAGGCGCGGGCACAGCAGCGCCTCCTGGCGGAAGGCCTGTTCGGCCATGAGGAAGTCGCGGCGGTTCAGCAGTTGCCGCTGAACATAGTCAGCAGTCATGCGCGCCACTTCGTCAGCCAGCCGCGCCCGTGCCTGCGGGCTGCCGTCGCCCTGGGCCAGCAACTGGCGCAACACCACTTCGGTGTTGGCCCACAGTTTGGCCATGTAGGCGGCACTGCGCTCGACATACTGGGCGAAGGTGTCGGTGAGCAGGTCCTCGATGTCCTTGAAGTAATAGGTGGTGGCCGACAACGGCACAGCGGCCTCGGCGGCTACCGCACGGTGGCGCACACCGCGTACACCATCGCGTACAACGATGCGCATGGCGGCGTCGAGGATCAGCTGGCGGCGCTGTTCGCTGCCTTGGCGGGCAGTCTTGCGGCCTTGGTATTGCACGCTTTCGGCGACGGCGGTAGCGATGCCGGCGGCGCCTTGATCAGGCATGGCGGGTGTCACGGGGATACCTCACGGTTCAAGTCATCTGCGGCCTGCACTGGCCTCATCGCCGGCAAGCCAGCTCCCACAGGCCCGCACAATAGTCAGGACCTGTGGGAGCTGGCT
>NZ_JAFBKA010000041.1:0-53811 GCF_022760795.1 Pseudomonas sp. BP01 | reverse complement strand
CAGGTGGGCGGGTAGATAGACACTACCTGTCTGAAGGTTTCGTGCTGCCACGCTGCCAGGGGGGAGCCCAGCTTGGCGATGGGTTCATGGCCATCAGCGCGCACGCAAACGCTTGTATAACGTGGTGCGGCTGATGCCGAGGCGCCGTGCGACCGCCGACAGGTTGCCGTTGGCTTGTTCGACCAGCATCTGCAGGTCCGTCTCTTCGGCCGCCACCAGCACCGCCATCGGCGACTCGGCCAGAAAGCCCGCAGGCAGGTGCTCGACGCCGATCGCCCCGTTGCCCGCCAAGGCCAGCGCTACTTGCAGCACGCTCGCCAGTTCACGCAGGTTGCCTGGCCAAGGGTGTTGATCCAGCAGGTCGATAATGCCCGGGGGCAGCCGCGCAGGTTGCCCGGGGTCGCGAAAGCGGGCATGCACCTGCTCGATCAACTGGCGCCGGTCACCGCGCTCACGCAACGGTGGCAGTACCACGGCCAGGCCGGCGATGCGGTAATACAGGTCCTGGCGAAAGCGCCCGGCGCGCACTTCTTCGGCCAGGTCGCGGTTGCTCGCCGACACCACCCGGATATCCACCGGCACTGGCTCACCACTGCCCAGCGGTTGGATGCTGCGCGACTGCAGCACACGCAGCAGGCGTGCCTGGGTAGGCAGTGGCATGTCGCCGATTTCATCGAGAAACAGGATGCCGTGGTCGGCCTTGCGGATCAGCCCCGGGTTGCCCTTGTGGTGCGCGCCGGTGAAGGCGCCTTTGTCGTAGCCGAACAGCTCCGACTCCACCAGTTCGGCCGGGATCGCTGCACAGTTGACGGCCACCAGTGGCTGATTGGCGCGGCTGCTGGCGCGGTGCAGGGCGGCGACGAACACTTCCTTGCCTACGCCGGTCTCACCTTGCACCAACACCGGGATGTCCTTTTCCAGCAACAGGCCGGCCTGTTGCAAGGCCTTGTCCAGGCGCGGTTCGCCACTGCCGGCTTCGGGGCGATGAGCGTGTTCGCGTGGTGGGTGCCATTGGCAATGGAAGCGGTTGCGCCCGGTAGCCTGAAGGGCGAAGGCCTGTTCTCGGGGATGGTTGAGCAGCTGTTGCAGGGGCAATTGGAACAGCTGCTCGATGTTCTGCCGCAGCGGGTTGCCGCCGAGCAGGCTGTCGGCCCGGTGATTGGCGGCCAGCACCTGCCCGCGCTCGTCGAATACCAGAAGGCCGGCCCAAGGGCTGTCGAGGTTGTCGGAGGCGCTATTGAAGATCAGTTGCGCATGACGGTCGGCATGTGCGGCGAGGATCAGCCGGTTTTCCAGGCTCTGGCCCATCATGCGCACCAGGCCAAGTACCTGGCTGGCCGGCAGGTAGCCGTCGCTGGCTACGTCGAGCACCCCGACCAGCTGCCGCGCGGCGTCGAACAGGGGGGCGGCTGCGCTGGACATGTAGCGGTTCTGGCGCAGGAAGTGTTCGTCCTGACCGACGTGAATCGCCTGGGCGCACACCAGGGTGGTGCCCAGGGCATTGGTGCCGACACCACGCTCGAGCCAATGGGCGCCGGGGCTGAAACCATGCTGCTGGCTCGGTTCGATGAACCGCCGCGCCCCCCAGCTATCGAGCAGGCAGCCGCTGGCATCGGCCAGCATCACCAGGTAGCTGGCGTTGCCCAGCAGGTGCGCGTATTGCGGCAGCACTTCTTCGCGGGTCAGACGCAGCAGGGCCTGGCGACGCTCCAGCAGGGCGCTGAGCTCGGTGCGGGTCAGGCAGTCGAAGTCTGGCGCGTGTTGCGGTTGCAGGCCGTGATCGCGGCATCGAGCCCAGGAGGCCTGGATCAGTTGAGCGTGAGTCGAAGCGGATGCGGCCATGGGCCTGTCCTTTGTGGTTGTTATGGGCCGACCGCTGTTCAGTGTTGTCCACCGGTGTTCATTGTCAAACCGGCAGCTGTTCAGTTGTTCAGTGATTGTGTTCACGTGTGAAGCCGCGATGTGCCAGCGCTGCCACCCGGGCCCCGAGCCAGAGCGTCGGTGAACGACTGGCACGGAACTGGCTGTGCCTGGCAGACAACAATCACAAGAAGGCCACGCCATGTCCCTGGTGCTGGAGCAGGTCAGCCGCAGCGTCGATAACCAGCCCTGGATCGTCGAAGCCTCACTGCGTTTCGAGCCCGGGTCATTCAATGTGCTGCTGGGCCGCACCCTTGCCGGCAAGACCAGCCTGATGCGCCTGATGGCCGGGCTCGACCGCCCGGATCGGGGCCGCGTGCTGATGGATGGCCAGGACGTCACCGGGGTACCGGTACGCCAGCGCAATGTGTCGATGGTGTATCAGCAATTCATCAATTACCCGACTTTGAACGTGTATGAAAACATCGCCTCGCCGCTGCGCCAGGCGCGCATGGCCGAGGACCAGATCCGCCGGCGGGTGCAGGAAACCGCCGAGATGCTGCGCATCGAAACCTACCTGCAGCGTCTGCCGCTTGAACTGTCCGGCGGCCAGCAGCAACGCACGGCGATGGCCAGGGCGTTGGTCAAGGATGCTTCGTTGATCCTCTTCGACGAGCCATTGGTCAACCTCGACTACAAGCTGCGCGAAGGCCTGCGCCAAGAGCTGCGCGAGCTGTTCGCGGCGCGTCATTGCATTGCTGTGTACGCCACTACCGAGCCCAACGAGGCGTTGGCGCTGGGCGGCACCACCACCCTCGTTCACGAAGGCCGGATTGTGCAGAGCGGGCCCACCGCCCAGGTGTATCAGCGCCCGGGCAGTGTGCTGGCTGCCGAGCTGTTTTCCGAGCCGCCGATAAACCTGGTGGCCGGGCGTATCAGTGGCAACGAGGTGAGCCTGGCCCAGGCCGTGCACTTTGCGCGCAATGCCGACTTGCAGCCGCTGGCCGAAGGCGACTACCGCTTTGGCGTGCGACCCAGCCATATCACCCTGGTGCCGGCCCACGACGATGACCTGGAGCTGGCGGTGCTGGTGGAACTGGCTGAGATCAGTGGCTCGGAAACCTTTCTGCATGTGCGCAACGAATACTGGCGCATGGTCCTGCACCTGCCCGGGGTGCACGAATACCCGGTGGATACGCCGATACGGGTGTTCATCCCCACGCACAAGCTGTTCGTCTTCGACAGCACCGGGGTGCTGGTGCAGGCCCCGGGGCTGCGCCAGGCAAGGAGAGGCTGATGGCCGAAATCCGCCTGCGCCAACTGGCGCACAGTTACAACCGCCAGCCCGCCGGCGAGGCCGACTATGCCCTGCACGCACTGGATCATGTGTGGGAGCAGGGCGGTGCCTATGCCTTGCTCGGGCCATCGGGCTGCGGCAAGTCGACCTTGCTCAATATCATTTCCGGGCTGCTGACGCCGTCCCATGGCGAAGTGCTGTTCGACGGCAAACCGGTCAACCAGCTGTCACCACAGGCGCGCAATATCGCCCAGGTGTTCCAGTTCCCAGTGGTGTACGACACCATGACGGTGTTCGACAACCTGGCCTTCCCCTTGCGCAACCAGGGGCTCGATGAAGCCCGGGTGCGTGCCCGGGTGGAAGAAATTGCCGAGGTGCTCGACCTGGCTGGCGTGCTGCGCAAGAAGGCGCGCAACCTCAGTGCTGACGAAAAACAGAAAGTTTCCATGGGGCGGGGCCTGGTGCGCGATGACGTGTCGGCGATCCTGTTCGATGAGCCGCTGACGGTGATCGACCCGCACCTGAAGTGGAAGCTGCGGCGCAAGCTCAAGCAGATCCATGAGCAGTTCAATATCACCATGATCTACGTCACCCACGACCAGCTGGAGGCCTCCACCTTCGCTGACAAGATCGCGGTGATGCACGGCGGCCGCATCGTCCAGTTCGGCACCCCGCGCGAGCTGTTCGAGCGGCCGCGGCATACGTTCGTCGGCTATTTCATCGGCAGCCCGGGGATGAACCTGATCGACGTGCGCGCCGAGGCGGACGCAGTGGTGTTCGGCGATGTCCGCCTGGCGCTGCCCGACGGCCTGCGCGAGCGCCTGGCGGCGACAGCGGGTGGGCGACTGCATGTGGGCATTCGACCGGAGTTCGTGCAGCTGTGGGACAGCCCGTTCGATGATGCCCATCCAGCGCGGGTGCTGGACGTCGAAGACCTGGGTACCTACCGTATCGTCACCCTCGAACTGGGCGGTGTCGCGCTGAAGGCGAGGCTGGGCGAGGACCGTCCGTTGCCCGTGGACCAGGCCTGGGTCAGCCTGCCGGCGCAGTGGCTGATGCTTTACGTCGACGATGTACTGTTGGAGGCCGGACCATGAACAAGGTGCCGAACAACAAGGCTTGGTGGCTGGTGCTACCGGTGTTCCTGCTGGTGGCCTTCAGCGCGGTGGTGCCGATGATGACGGTGGTCAACTACTCGCTCCAGGACATCTTCGACCAGTCAAACCGCTATTTCGTCGGTGCCGACTGGTACCGCCAGGTGCTGCGTGACCCGGCGCTGCACGATGCACTGCTGCGCCAGTTCATCTACTCCGCCTGCGTGTTGCTGATCGAGATCCCACTGGGGATCGGTATTGCCCTGACCATGCCAACCAAAGGCCGTCTGGCCTCGGTGTGCCTGATCGTCATGGCGATCCCGTTGCTGATCCCGTGGAACGTGGTCGGCACCATCTGGCAAATTTTCGGCCGTGCCGACATCGGCCTGCTCGGTGCCACCCTGGCCAAGTTGGGTGTCAGCTACAACTACGCCGGCGACCCGTTCGACGCCTGGCTCACCGTGTTGGTGATGGATGTGTGGCACTGGACCTCGTTGGTGGCATTGCTGTGCTATTCGGGGCTGCGCGCCATCCCCGACGTGTACTACCAGGCCGCCCGCATCGACCGTGCCTCGGGCTGGGCGGTGTTCCGCCATATACAGCTGCCCAAGCTGAAGAACGTGCTGCTGATCGCGGTGATGCTGCGTTTCATGGACAGTTTCATGATCTACACCGAGCCGTTCGTGCTGACCGGTGGCGGGCCGGGCAACGCTACCACGTTCCTCAGCCAGACTCTCACGCGCATGGCCGTGGGGCAGTTCGACCTGGGCCCCGCGGCGGCGTTCTCGCTGGTGTACTTCCTGATCATCCTGCTGGTGTCGTGGCTGTTCTACACAGCCATGACCCATGCCGACAAGGACTAGGCCATGAGCATGCGCAAATCGCTGGCCCTGCTGCTGTACTTCTTCTTCCTGCTGGTGCCGATCTACTGGCTGCTGAACATGTCGTTCAAGAGCAACACCGAGATCCTGGGTGGCCTGACCCTGTGGCCGCAGGCGTTCACCCTCGACAACTACCGGGTGATCTTCACCGATGCCAGCTGGTACAGCGGCTACCTCAACTCGCTGTACTACGTGTGCCTGAATACGCTGATTTCGCTGCTGGTGGCGTTGCCGGCGGCGTATGCCTTTTCGCGCTACCGCTTCCTCGGCGACCGCCACCTGTTCTTCTGGCTGCTGACCAACCGCATGGCACCACCGGCGGTGTTCCTGCTGCCGTTCTTCCAGCTGTATTCGTCGATTGGCCTGTTCGATACCCATATCGCCGTGGCCCTGGCCCATTGCCTGTTCAACGTGCCGCTGGCGGTGTGGATACTGGAGGGGTTCATGTCGGGCGTGCCCAAGGAAATCGACGAAACGGCTTACATCGACGGCTACAGCTTCCCGCGCTTCTTCGTGAAAATCTTCATTCCGCTGATTGGCTCAGGCATCGGCGTCACGGCATTTTTCTGCTTCATGTTTTCCTGGGTCGAACTGCTGCTGGCGCGCACCCTGACCTCGGTGAACGCCAAGCCGATTGCCGCGGTGATGACGCGCACCGTGTCGGCATCAGGCATCGACTGGGGCGTGCTGGCGGCGGCGGGGGTACTGACCATCTTGCCGGGCATGCTGGTGATCTGGTTCGTGCGCAACCATGTGGCCAAGGGTTTTGCCCTGGGCCGGGTGTGAGGAGGGCAACGCATGGAGTGGATGGCCTGGACCTTGCCGACGGCGCTGTTCTTCGTCGCCGTGGGTTTGTTGCTGCTGGGCATGACCCTGTTTGAACTGCGCCGCCCCTGCGTGGAACGTCGGGGCTTCTTGCCGCTGGTCACCAGCCGTGGTGACCGCTTGTTCATCGGCCTGCTGGCCAGCGCCTACCTGCACCTGCTGGTGGTCGGCGTCAGCGACTGGCCAGTGTGGGTGGCCTCGCTGCTGTCGCTGGCGTGGCTGGTGGTGGTGCTGCGCTGGGGCTGAGCAAGTGGCCCTTTGGGATAACTGAAACGGGAGATCACAATGTTCGATAACAAGCACAACAGGCGACATTTGACCTTTGCCGCGCTGCTGGTACTGGCCAGCCTGCACGGCACTGCCTGGGCCGACCAGTACGAAGATGCAGCAAAAAAATGGATCGGCAGCGAGTTCAAGCCGTCGACCCTTACCCCGGAACAGCAAATGGCTGAATTGCAGTGGTTCATCAAGGCCGCCGAGCCATTCCGGGGCATGAAGATCAATGTGGTGTCGGAAACCATCACCACCCACGAGTATGAATCCAAGGTGCTGGCCAAAGCCTTCAGCGAGATCACCGGCATCCAGCTGACCCACGACCTGCTGCAGGAAGGCGATGTGGTGGAGAAACTGCAGACGCAGATGCAGTCGGACAAGAACATCTACGACGGTTGGGTCAACGACTCCGATTTGATCGGTACGCACTTTCGCTATGGCAAGGTGGAATCGATTACCGACCTGATGGCCAACGAGGGCAAGGCCTACACCTCACCGACCCTCGACCTGAAGGATTTCATCGGTATTTCCTTCACCACCGCGCCGGATGGCAAGGTCTACCAGCTGCCCGACCAGCAGTTCGCCAACCTGTACTGGTTCCGCGCCGACTGGTTCGAGCGGCCTGAGCTGAAGGCCAGGTTCAAGGAGAAGTACGGCTATGAATTGGGTGTGCCTGTAAACTGGTCGGCGTATGAGGACATTGCCAAGTTCTTCACCGAAGACGTCAAGGAAATCGACGGCAAGCGTGTCTATGGGCACATGGACTACGGCAAGAAAGACCCCTCTCTGGGCTGGCGCTTCACGGACGCCTGGTTTTCGATGGCTGGCGGTGGCGACAAAGGTTTGCCTAACGGCCTGCCGGTGGATGAATGGGGCATTCGCGTGGAGGACTGTCATCCGGTGGGGTCCAGCGTGACCCGCGGCGGCGACACCAACGGGCCGGCCGCCGTGTATGCCACGCAGAAGTACGTGGACTGGATGCGTGCCTACGCGCCCAAAGAGGCCCAGGGCATGACCTTCTCCGAAGCCGGCCCGGTACCGGCGCAGGGCAACATTGCCCAGCAGATATTCTGGTACACCGCGTTTACCGCCGACATGACCAAGCCAGGCTTGCCGGTGGTAAATGCCGACGGCACGCCGAAGTGGCGCATGGCGCCTTCGCCGAAGGGGCCGTATTGGGAGGAGGGGATGAAACTGGGCTACCAGGACACCGGCTCGTGGACGTTCTTCAAGTCCACCCCCGAGAAGCAACGCCTGGCGGCGTGGCTGTATGCCCAGTTCGTCACCTCCAAGACCGTGTCGCTGAAAAAGACCATCGTCGGCCTGACGCCGATTCGTGAGTCGGACATCAACTCCCAGGCCATGACCGAGCTGGCACCCAAGCTGGGCGGGCTGGTGGAGTTCTACCGCAGCCCGGCGCGGGTGCAGTGGACGCCGACCGGCACCAACGTGCCGGATTACCCGCGGCTGGCGCAGCTGTGGTGGAGCCATATCGCGGAAGTGGCCAGTGGCGAGAAGACCCCGCAGCAAGCCCTGGATGGCCTGGCCCGCGACCAGGACCGCATGATGGAACGGTTGCAGCGCTCCAATGCCCAGGCGACCTGTGCACCCAAGATGAACCCTGAGAAAGACGCCCAGTACTGGTTCGACCAGCCAGGCGCACCGAAACCCAAGCTGGCCAACGAAAAGCCCAAGGGCGAGACAGTCAGCTACAACGAGCTGCTGAAGTCGTGGGAGGCGGCGCGCAAGTGATCAGCTGAGCACCGCGTTGGCTTCTTCGCGGGCTTGCCCGCTCCCACAGGCACCGCACCGCTCTCAAGGGTTGCGCAGTTCCTGTGGGAGCGGGCAAGCCCGCGAAGAGGCCGGCAAGGCCAATGGATTAATCGCAGGCAAAAAAAAAGGCACCTCCCAGAGGTGCCGTTTTCGCATCACGCGCTATTACTTATGCAGCTCTTCAGCGGCATACAGCGTGTTTTCCAGCAGGCACGCCCGGGTCATCGGCCCGACGCCACCCGGCACAGGGGTGATCCAGCCCGCGCGCGGCAGGGCGGTCTCGTAGACCACGTCGCCCACCAGCTTGCCGTCTTCCTGGCGGTTAATGCCCACGTCGATGACGATGGCGCCTTCCTTGACCCATTCACCCTTGACCAGGCCCGGCTTGCCGGCAGCTACAACCACCAGGTCGGCACGCCCGACATGGCCGGCCAGGTCCTTGGTGAAGCGGTGGCAGACGGTCACGGTGCAGCCGGCCAGCAGCAGCTCCATGGCCATCGGGCGGCCCACGATGTTGGAGGCGCCGACGATCACCGCATCCATGCCGTACAGGTCCTGACCCGTGCTTTGCAGCAGGGTCATGATGCCTTTCGGTGTGCAGGGGCGCAGCAGCGGGATGCGTTGGGCCAGGCGGCCTACGTTGTAAGGGTGGAAGCCGTCCACGTCCTTGTCCGGGCGAATGCGCTCGAGCAGCAGCGAGGCGTCCAGGTGCTCCGGCAGCGGCAGTTGCAGCAGGATGCCGTCTACGGCCGGGTCATCATTGAGGCGATCGATCAGCTCGGTCAGGGCCTGCTGCGAGGTGTCGCTGGGCAGGTCGAATGCCTGCGAAATGAAACCGACCTCTTCGCAGTCCTTGCGCTTGTGCGAGACATAGACTTGCGAGGCGGGGTCGGTGCCGACCAGGATCACTGCCAGGCCCGGCGTACGCAGGCCTTGCTGGCGACGCTCCACGACACGTTGAGCGATCTGCTTGCGCAGGCTGGCGGCGATCGCCTTGCCATCGATTAGGTGTGCAGTCATAGACGCGTGATTAACCATCGAGAAGGAAACAATAAAGAGCGCGTATTCTCGCACGACACGCGCCAAGGGCAAAGGCGGGTGGTCGGGCAAATCCCCTAACCCCTTAAATAATTTAAATTTTTTTGAAAAAGGTGTTGACGACTTTCGGGGTCGCCTATAAGATTCGCCGCACTTGTCGGGCACAGCCTAGCACTGGTTGGCTAAGTCGGGCAGAATGAGTGGTTTAACAGTTACCTGTTAATCATTTGTTCGGTTAGGCTTCAAGCTTAAGCGCCCGTAGCTCAGCTGGATAGAGCATCCGCCTTCTAAGCGGATGGTCGCAGGTTCGAGTCCTGCCGGGTGCGCCATTAGGCAGCTTGGGCAAGCAAGTAAAGCAGTAATGCAATATGGTGGGCGTAGCTCAGTTGGTAGAGCGCTGGATTGTGATTCCAGTTGTCGTGGGTTCGATTCCCATCGTCCACCCCATATTCTTCAAAGGCGCCTCGATAGCTTCTGGCGCCTTTGTTTTAAGCGTTACGCGGACGTGGTGAAATTGGTAGACACACTGGATTTAGGTTCCAGCGGCGCAAGCTGTAAGAGTTCGAGTCTCTTCGTCCGCACCATGCTTCTGTAAAGCTGTACCGCAACATCGCAAGACCGCAATATGGTGGGCGTAGCTCAGTTGGTAGAGCGCTGGATTGTGATTCCAGTTGTCGTGGGTTCGATTCCCATCGTCCACCCCATATTCCAGAAAGGGCGCCTTGATCGTGAGATCGGGCGCCTTTTTGTTTTGGGTTTTGAGTGGTTGTGGTGTGTATGGCTTGGGTGTTTCGGCGCCAGTGAGACCGAGCGCCGCCCGCGCGGCGCTTCGCAGCACAAGGCTGCTCCTACATTTGTTTCGGGCCAGTCAATCCTGTGGCAGACGCACGCGACCGCCTCGTTTGTACGGTGCGATATCGCGTCAGACGCCAAGGTGTTCGCGCGCAAATCTCACAGAAATAATTGGCCCGAAACAAATGTAGGAGCAGCCTTGTGCTGCGAAGCGCCGCGCGGGCGGCGCCCGGCCTCACAGGCGCTGAAAATGTCGTGGTGCACGCCCTCACGGCCAATTCACATCCGACCCCTTGCAATCCTCTAGTGGCATCCCAATAAAAGCTGTTAGATTTCAGCCGGTTGAAACACCGGCCTGTTTGGCCGGCAGAGGAACAGCCCAATGATTGCAAAAGAATCCCGTCAGGCCCTGGCGCTACAGCGCTTTGCCGAGGCCAACCCGCAGTTGCTCGAAGAGATCCGCGAGCTGGATGCGCGCGAGCAGGCGCAACAGATCGAGTGGGCGTTCGAGGATGCGGCCGAGGAGCAGGGCATACAGCCCTGGGAGCTGGCGCTGCAATTGATTGCCGAGAGCCCGGAGCAGCTGCAGGCCATGCGCCTGGAGACGCACCGCGAGGTGGCCGAGGCGCTGGGGATGGAGTGGGAAGAATATTGCCAGTTCAACGAAATCGAACCTGAATAAAGGAAGCGAATTCGCCACTGGCAGTTGTTTGACAAGGTATTTCGGCTGCAGGGCGCTACCGGCGTCGTGCAGCCCCTATTGGAAGCAGGCCTGGCGGTATGCCGTACGGGCCTTGAAAGTTAATCGACCGGCGTGGTTTCCCGTCGTCCCGAGTGGGGTGACTTCTGCTGCGCGACTCACTAGAATGCTTGCCCTTGATTCTGGAGTCGGGCTAACGCCGGCTAACGTCTGTGCAACGAGGAATATCCATGCAAGTTTCTGTTGAAAACACTTCCGCTCTCGAGCGCCGCATGACCATCGCCGTTCCGGCCGAGCGCGTCGAGAACGAAGTCAACAAGCGTCTGCAGCAGACTGCCAAGCGCGCCAAGATTGCGGGCTTCCGTCCTGGTAAAGTGCCGATGAACGTGATCCGTCAGCGTTTCGAAGCTGACGCCCGTCAAGAGGCTTTCGGTGACCTGGTCCAAGCTTCCTTCTACGAAGCCATCGTCGAGCAGAAGCTGAACCCGGCTGGCGCCCCTGCTGTAGAGCCGAAGTCCTTCGAAAAGGGCAAGGACCTGGAGTTCGTTGCCATCTTCGAAGTGTTCCCGGAGTTCACCGTTGCCGGCCTCGAGTCGATCAACGTCGAGCGCCTGAGCGCCGAAGTGGCTGACGCCGACCTGGACAAAATGCTGGAAGTGCTGCGCAAGCAGAACACCCGTTTCGAGGCTGTCGAGCGCGCCGCGCAGAACGATGACCAGGTCAACATCGACTTCGTCGGCAAGGTTGACGGTGAAGTGTTCGCCGGTGGTTCGGCCAAGGGCACCCCGCTGGTGCTGGGCTCCGGCCGCATGATCCCGGGCTTCGAAGAAGGCCTGGTTGGCGCCAAGGCTGGCGAAGAGCGCGTTGTCAACGTGACCTTCCCAGAGGACTATCAGAACCTGGACCTGGCTGGCAAGGCTGCCGAGTTCACCATCACCGTCAACAGCGTTGCCGCCCCTGTGCTGCCAGAACTGAACGAAGAGTTCTTCGCCCAGTTCGGTATCAAGGAGTCGACCCTTGAAGGCTTCCGCACCGAAGTTCGCAAGAACATGGAGCGTGAACTGCGCCAGGCGATCAAGACCAAGGTGAAAAACCAGGTCATGGACGGTCTGCTGGCTGCCAACCCGATCGAAGTGCCAAAGGCTTTGCTGGAAAACGAAGTCAACCGTCTGCGCGTGCAGGCCGTTCAGCAGTTCGGTGGCAACATCAAGCCTGAGCAGCTGCCGGTCGAGCTGTTCGAAGAGCAAGCCAAGCGCCGCGTAGTGCTGGGCCTGATCGTGGCCGAAGTGGTCAAGCAGTTCGAACTGAAGCCGGATGACGCCAAGGTTCGCGAGATGATCGAAGAAATGGCTTCGGCTTACCAGGAGCCTGAGCAGGTCATCGCCTGGTACTACAAGAACGACCAGCAAATGAACGAAGTCCGTTCGGTTGTGCTGGAAGAGCAAGTTGTAGATACTGTCCTGCAGAAAGCGACTGTGACCGACAAGTCGGTCTCGTACGAAGAAGCCGTTAAACCAGTTGAGGCGCCTGCCGCTGCTGAGTAACGGGCTTCTCTCGTAGGAAACCCCCACAAGCCAGCCTTCGAGCTGGCTTGTGCGTATTCAAGCCATGACTATTTGGGAGTGAGCGCAGGACATGTCCCGCAATTCTTATATTCAGCAGAGCTCTGACATCCAGGCCGCAGGCGGCCTGGTCCCGATGGTTATCGAGCAGTCCGCCCGTGGCGAACGCGCCTACGACATCTACTCGCGCCTGTTGAAGGAGCGAGTGATCTTCCTGGTAGGTCCTGTAGAAGACTACATGGCCAACCTGGTAGTGGCGCAGATGCTGTTCCTGGAGGCGGAAAACCCGGACAAGGATATCCATCTTTACATCAACTCCCCAGGCGGCTCGGTGACTGCTGGCATGTCGATCTACGACACCATGCAGTTCATCAAGCCGGATGTCTCGACCATCTGCATCGGCCAGGCCTGCAGCATGGGTGCCTTCCTGTTGACCGCCGGTGCCAAGGGCAAGCGTCACTGCCTGCCTAACTCGCGGGTGATGATTCACCAGCCGCTGGGCGGTTTCCAGGGCCAGGCGACCGACATCCAGATCCACGCCCAGGAAATCCTCAGCATCAAGGCGCGTCTCAACGAGCTGCTGGCCTACCACACCGGCCAGGACCTCGAGACCATTCAGCGTGATACTGAGCGTGACAACTTCATGAGCGCCTCGCGCGCGGCCGAGTACGGCCTGATCGACTCGGTCTACGACAAGCGGCAACTGGCCTCCTGAACCGGGGTGCCAGAGCAGGTAGGCGCGCAAACCGCCTACCTGCGGACTTGAAAAAGCCCGCAATTGCCTTCATCTTGTGTTGCAAGCCTACCGGATTGGATCGATCGAATGACTGACACCCGTAACGGCGAGGACAGCGGCAAATTGCTCTATTGCTCCTTCTGCGGCAAAAGCCAGCACGAAGTGCGCAAATTGATTGCCGGGCCCTCGGTATTTATCTGCGACGAGTGCGTCGACCTGTGCAATGACATCATCCGTGAGGAGGTGCAGGAAGCCCAGGCCGAGAGCAGCGCGCACAAATTGCCTTCGCCGAAAGAAATCAGCGGCATTCTTGACCAGTATGTAATTGGTCAGGAACGCGCGAAGAAGGTGCTCGCCGTAGCGGTGTACAACCACTACAAGCGCCTGAACCAGCGTGACAAGAAGGGCGACGAAGTCGAACTGGGCAAGAGCAACATCCTGCTCATCGGGCCGACCGGCTCGGGCAAGACCCTGCTCGCCGAAACCCTGGCACGCCTGTTGAACGTACCGTTCACCATTGCTGACGCCACCACCCTGACCGAGGCCGGTTATGTAGGTGAGGACGTCGAGAACATCATTCAGAAGCTGTTGCAGAAGTGCGACTACGACGTGGAAAAGGCCCAGATGGGCATTGTCTACATCGACGAGATCGACAAGATTTCGCGCAAGTCGGACAACCCGTCCATCACCCGTGACGTCTCGGGCGAGGGCGTGCAGCAGGCATTGCTGAAACTGATCGAGGGCACTGTGGCCTCGGTGCCGCCGCAAGGTGGGCGTAAACACCCGCAACAGGAATTCCTGCAGGTCGATACCCGCAACATCCTGTTCATTTGCGGTGGCGCGTTCTCGGGCCTGGAAAAAGTCATCCAGGGCCGTTCCACCAAGGGTGGCATCGGTTTTGGCGCAGAAGTGCGCAGCAAGGAAGAGGGCAAGAAGGTTGGCGAGTCCCTGCGTGAGGTCGAACCGGACGATCTGGTCAAGTTTGGCCTGATTCCGGAGTTCGTCGGCCGTCTGCCGGTGCTGGCTACCCTCGACGAGCTGGACGAGGCTGCGTTGATGCAGATTCTCACCGAGCCGAAGAACGCCCTGACCAAGCAGTATGCCAAGCTGTTCGAGATGGAAAGCGTCGACCTCGAGTTCCGCAGCGATGCGCTCAAGGCCGTTGCACGCAAGGCCTTGGAGCGCAAGACTGGCGCCCGTGGCCTGCGTTCGATCCTCGAAGGCGTGCTGCTCGACACCATGTACGAGATCCCTTCGAAGAAGGATGTCAGCAAGGTGGTGATCGACGAGAGCGTCATCGAAGGCACCTCGCAACCGCTGATGATCTACGAGAACAGCGAGCCACAAGCCAAGGCCGCGCCAGACGCCTGATTCAGGCAATGGCCGGTAGTGGTTGCAAGCAAGAAGGGGGCCTACGGGCCCCTTTCTGCTTTTCCTGCGCTAACGCTTGTAATTTCCCAGGCGTGCCCCCACATTAGGTCCAAGCATCATTTCCACCGGTTTCCGGCCATAAGGCCGCTGTAGAGGCGAAATCATGAAGACCACCCTCGACTTGCCTCTTTTGCCATTGCGCGATGTCGTTGTTTACCCGCACATGGTTATCCCGCTGTTCGTGGGGCGCGAAAAGTCCATCGAAGCCCTCGAGGCAGCGATGACGGGCGAAAAGCAGATCCTGCTGCTTGCCCAGAAAAACCCGGCCGACGACGACCCGGGCGAGGACGCCCTGTACCGTGTTGGCACCGTTGCCACCGTACTGCAACTGCTGAAACTGCCTGATGGCACCGTCAAGGTGCTGGTCGAGGGCGAGCAGCGCGGCGCCGTAGAACGTTTCACCGACGTAGAAGGGCACATCCGTGCCGAAGTCTCCCTGATCGACGAAACCGACGCCGCAGAGCGCGAGTCGGAAGTGTTCGTACGCACGTTGCTGTCGCAATTCGAGCAGTATGTGCAGCTGGGCAAGAAGGTCCCTGCCGAAGTGCTGTCTTCGCTGAACAGCATCGAAGAGCCAGGTCGTCTGGTCGACACCATGGCCGCCCACATGGCCCTGAAGATCGAGCAGAAGCAGGAAATTCTCGAAATTGTCGACTTGACCACGCGTGTCGAGCACGTACTGGCGCTGCTGGATGCTGAAATCGACCTGCTGCAGGTTGAAAAGCGCATTCGCGGCCGGGTCAAGAAGCAGATGGAGCGCAGCCAGCGCGAGTACTACCTGAATGAGCAAATGAAGGCCATTCAGAAAGAGCTCGGCGATGGCGACGAAGGCCACAACGAAGTCGAAGAGCTGAAAAAGCGCATCGAAGCCGCTGGCTTGCCCAAGGATGCCCTGACCAAGGCCCAGGCAGAGCTGAACAAGCTCAAGCAGATGTCGCCGATGTCGGCCGAGGCCACCGTGGTGCGTTCGTACCTCGACTGGCTCGTGCAGGTGCCTTGGAAAGCCCAGAGCAAGGTGCGCCTGGACCTGACAAAGGCCGAGGAAATTCTCGATGCCGACCACTATGGCCTGGAAGAGGTCAAGGAACGCATCCTCGAGTACCTTGCCGTGCAGAAGCGCGTCAAGAAAATCCGCGGCCCGGTACTCTGCCTGGTCGGGCCGCCCGGCGTGGGCAAGACCTCGCTGGCCGAGTCGATCGCTGCTGCCACCAACCGCAAATTCGTGCGCATGGCCCTGGGGGGCGTGCGTGACGAGGCCGAGATCCGTGGTCACCGCCGTACCTATATCGGCTCCATGCCTGGCCGTCTGATCCAGAAGATGACCAAGGTGGGGGTGCGCAACCCGCTGTTCCTGCTCGACGAAATCGACAAGATGGGCAGCGACATGCGTGGCGACCCGGCATCGGCACTGCTGGAAGTGCTCGACCCGGAGCAGAACCACAACTTCAACGACCACTACCTGGAAGTCGACTACGACCTCTCGGACGTGATGTTCCTGTGCACCTCGAACTCGATGAATATCCCGCCGGCGCTGCTCGACCGGATGGAAGTCATCCGCCTGCCGGGCTACACCGAGGACGAGAAGATCAACATCGCGGTCAAGTACCTGGTGCCCAAGCAGGTCAAGGCCAACGGCCTGAAGAAGGACGAGCTGGAGGTCGACGTTTCGGCGATCCGCGACATCATCCGCTACTACACCCGCGAAGCCGGTGTGCGTGGCCTGGAGCGGCAAATTGCCAAGGTCTGCCGCAAGGTGGTCAAGGAACATACCGGGCAGAAGCTGGTCAAGGTCAAGGTGGCCAGCGAGCAGCTGGAGCACCTGCTGGGTGTACGCAAGTTCCGGTACGGCCTGGCCGAGCAGCAGGACCAGATCGGTCAGGTCACAGGCCTCGCCTGGACCCAGGTGGGTGGCGAACTGCTCACCATCGAAGCGGTGGTCATCCCCGGCAAGGGCCAGCTGATCAAGACCGGTTCGCTGGGCGATGTAATGGTCGAATCGATCACCGCTGCACAGACCGTGGTGCGCAGCCGCGCCCGTAGCCTGGGGATTGCCGCCGACTTCCACGAGAAGCGCGACGTGCACATCCACATGCCGGAAGGCGCCACGCCGAAGGACGGCCCAAGCGCGGGTGTCGGCATGTGTACTGCACTGGTGTCGGCGCTGACGCAGATTCCGGTACGTGCCGACGTGGCCATGACCGGCGAAATCACCCTGCGTGGCCAGGTACTGGCCATTGGCGGGTTGAAGGAAAAACTGCTGGCGGCACACCGTGGCGGCATCAAGACCGTGATCATTCCAGAGGAGAATGTTCGCGATCTGAAGGAGATTCCGGAAAATATCAAACAGGATCTTCAGATCAAACCGGTCAAATGGATTGACGAAGTCCTGCAAATTGCGCTGCAATACGCCCCGGAGCCCTTGCCAGATGTGGCTCCTGAGATTGTCGCGAAAGATGAAAAGCGCGACGGCGATGCTAAGGAAAGAATCAGCACGCATTAGTAGTTTTTGGCTGGGGGGCTTTCCTTGACAGTTTTTTCGGGCCCTTGCTATAAAGCGGCACGCTATTGTCATCAGGCCACCCAGCGCACGTTTCATAAGCTTTTCATTACATACTTAGAAACAAACTCAATAGAGAAATAAGGGGACTTAGAGTGAACAAGTCGGAACTGATTGACGCTATCGCTACATCGGCTGACATTTCCAAAGCTACCGCAGGTAAGGCTCTGGACGCTGTGATCGACTCCGTAACCGGTGCCCTGAAAGCAGGCGACGACGTCGTTCTGGTCGGCTTCGGTACCTTCTCGGTCAAGGACCGCGCCGAGCGTACTGGCCGTAACCCTCAAACCGGTAAGGCGATCAAGATTGAAGCCGCCAAGGTTCCAGGTTTCAAGGCTGGCAAAGGCCTGAAAGACGCCGTCAACTAAGTCGTCTTTCAGCCGGCCCCGGCCTCGCCGGGTCCGAGCACGCTGAAGGCGGGGCGCAAACGTTCCCGCCTGACACGTTTGCTAAGAAAAGGCGCATCCTCGGATGCGCCTTTCTTTTATCAGGATTCTACCCACGCTCCGCGGTTGTCGACGCAGTGGTACAGCCGTTTCTGGGGGACGCATGCTGCAAAATATCAGGGACAATTCACAAGGTTGGATTGCCAAGACCATCATCGGGCTTATCGTCGTCTTGATGGCGTTGACCGGTTTCGAAGCCATTTTCCAGGCCGCCACCCATAGCCAGGACGCCGCCAAGGTGAACGGCCAGACCATCAGCCAGAACGAGCTAGGCCAGGCGGCCGACATGCAGCGCCGTCAGTTGATGCAACAGTTGGGCAAGGATTTCGATCCGGCGCTACTGGAAGACAAATTGCTGCGTGAAGAGGCGCTCAAGGGCCTGATCAGCCGCAAGTTGCTGCTGCAAGGCGCCGAAGATGCCAAGTTTGCCTTCTCCGAAGCCGCGCTGGATCAGGTGATCCTGCAAACGCCGGAGTTCCAGGTGGACGGCAAGTTCAGTGCTGACCGTTTCGACCAGGTCATCCGCCAGATGGGCTACGGCCGCATGCAGTTCCGCGAGATGCTCGCCGAGGAAATGCTCATCGGCCAGTTGCGCACCGGCCTGGCCGGCAGCAGCTTTGTCACCGACCAGCAGGTCGATGCCTTCGCTCGCCTGGAGAAGCAGACCCGCGACTTCGCCTCCCTGACCTTCAAGGCCGACCCGGCCGCGGTCAAGGTCAGCGACGAAGAGGTCAAGGCGCATTACGAGCAGCACGCCAAGGAGTTCATGTCGCCTGACCAGGTGGTGATCGACTACATCGAGCTGAAGAAGTCGGTGTTCTTCGACCAGGTCAAAGTGACCGACGAAGAGCTCAAGGCCCAGTACGAGAAGGAAATCGCCAACCTCGCCGAGCAGCGCCATGCCGCGCACATCCTCATCGAGGTCAACGACAAGGTCACCGACGCCCAGGCCAAGGCCCGTGCCGAAGAGATCGAGCAGCGCCTGGCCAAGGGTGAAGACTTTGCCGCGCTGGCCAAGGAGTTCTCCCAGGACCCGGGTTCGGCCAACAGCGGTGGTGACCTCGGCTTTGCCGGTCCGGGCGTGTACGACCCGGCGTTTGAGGATGCGCTGTACAAGCTGCAGGACGGCCAGGTCTCGACGCCAGTGCGCACCGAGTTTGGCTACCACCTGATCAAGTTGCTGGGTGTGCAGGCGCCTGAAGTGCCGAGCTTCGCCAGCTTGAAGGACAAGCTGACCCGCGACCTGAAAACCCCGCTGGTCGAGCAGCGTTACGTCGATGCCAGCAAGCAGCTGCAGGATGCTGCCTACGAGGCTTCCGACCTGGCCCAGCCGGCCCAGGACCTGAACCTCAAGGTGCAGACCTCCGCAGCCTTCGGGCGCGAGGGTGGTGAAGGCATTACTGCCAACCGTTCGGTGGTGCAGGCTGCGTTCTCCGAAGAAGTACTGGAGGAGGCTGCCAACAGCACCGCCATCGAGCTCGACCCGGAGACCACCGTGGTATTGCGCGTCAAGGAGCACCGCAAGCCGGAGCAACTGCCGCTGGAAGCGGTGGCCAAGAACATCCGCGAACACCTGGCCAAAGAGAAGGCGACTGCCGAGCTCAAGGCCAAGGCGGACAAGCTTATCGCCGGCCTGCGTGATGGCTCCATCGCACCAGCTAGCGTGCACGAAGGGCAAGGTTGGAAGGCCTATGAAGCGGTTACCCGTGGCGAGGACGGTATTGATCCGGCCGAACTGCAGGCGCTGTTCCGCTTGGGCAAGCCGCAAGCCAAGGACAAGCCGGTGTATGGCAGCGTAGTGCTGCGTGACGGTAGCCTGGTGGTGCTGCAGCTCAAGGGCGTCAACGAAGGCGCTACCGCCACCGAAGAAGAGAAGCAGCAGATCCGCCGCTACCTCGCATCGCGTGCTGGCCAGCAGGACTTCGCGGCCTACCGCAAGCAGCTGGAAGCCAATGCGGATATCACCCGTTACTAAGCTGTTCGCTGTATGAACAAACAGGCCGCCTCGTGCGGCCTGTTTCGTTTCTGTTTACTGCAAGGCAAACGCGGTCGTTGTGCTAGCGTTTCACCCCTTCATAGTTATCCAGCGTATCCCGCGCAATTTCCCGTCCCAGCGCAATCAGCTCGGGCGCCTTGTAGAACTCGAAGAACCGGCACACCCGCTTGGGCACGTTGATCAGCACATCCGGTGGATAGCCGGCGATCTTGTATTGCGCCAGCGAAGTCTGCATGACCTCGAAGCTCTGGTTGATCAAATCCAGCAGCGAAGCAGGCCCCACGTTGTCGATGATGAACGAGCCGGTCGCCGACTTTGGCGCGCCCTCGCGCTCCGGGGCGGCTGCCGGTTGCTGGCCTTCCGGGTCGGCGGTATCTGCCAGCCACGGGTTTGGCGGTGCCAGGCCTTCGGCGACTATTTCCTGTTCGATGCGCATCAGCTCTTCCGCCGGCTTGCGCCGGAACGGCAAGCGAGAGCCTAACGAACTCAGCAAGGAGTCAAAACGCATCTTGAACGCCGCAGGGCGCTCGATCACCGGCAACTGGTACTGTTTCTGGTTGGTGGCGTTGAGGTTGACCGCGATGATCAGGTCGCAGTGGCTGGACACCACAGGCACAATCGGCAGCGGGTTCAGGATACCCCCGTCGACCAGCATACGGTTGCCCTGCATCACGGGGGTGAACAAACTGGGGATGGCCGCCGAAGCGCGCATGGCCTGGTGCAGGCAGCCTTCCTGGAACCAGATTTCCTGTTGGTTGGTGAGGTCGGTCGCAACCGCTGTATAGGGGATGCGCAATTGCTCGATGTTGATCTCGCCGACGATCTTGCGGATTTGCCCGAACACCTTGTCGCCACGAATGGCGCCGAGGCGAAAGCTGACGTCGACCAGGCGCAGTACATCCAGATAGTCGAGGCTCTCGATCCAGTTGCGATAGTCGCTCAGCTTGCCGGCAGCATAGATGCCGCCAACCACTGCGCCCATTGAGCAGCCGGCAATGCAGGCAATGTCGTAGCCGCGCCGCTCGATTTCCTCGATCACACCGATGTGTGCATAACCCCGGGCTCCGCCCGAGCCCAGTACCAGTGCCACGCGTTTGCTCATGAATATTCCCCGTCCAGTGCAACCATGGTCCTACAATGCACCCATCACAGGCTGTGCTTCAATGTAGATCGCGCTGAGCTACTGTAATAAAACTGGCCAGGCACAGCCGGCCGGACAGGGCACTTTTCAGCTGCCGGGGCGTCGAACAGCCACTATTTTTTCCATTGAGGTATTACTGATGAAAGCCTGGATCTGCCTTCCACTGATTGCCTTGGCCCTTGCTGGCTGCGCGGGCAAGACGGCCTACCGTGACAGCTGCGCGACCCAGCTGGATGCCGCCTGGAAGGAATTGGACCTGGCCAAGGCCGAAGGCTTTGCCGGTGCTGTGAGTTACTCCAAGGCTTTGTCGCTGTTGACCGGGGCCAAGACCCAGCAGCAGTTCGAAGGCTACGAAAGCTGTACGCGTAAAGCCGAAAAGGCGCGCTTCTACATTCGTGAGTCGCGCGCTGGGCGCTGACCAAGGAGCGTTGTATGTCTGCCATGCTAGACCATGTCGTTGCCCAGATACTGGCCGTGCAGGTGCGCCTGCTGGCTTGCCGCGAACGCCTGGCCGCCAATACCGACAGCGAGGCCTTGCACGACCTGCGCATCAGCCTGCGGCGCCTGCGCAGCCTGCTGAGGCCCCTGCGCGGGCTGCCGGGTGTGGAGCAGTTGGAGGATGCCGCCCGCGCGTTGGGTACCCTGACCACGCCGCTGCGTGACCGCGAGGTGCTGGCAGCCGAGCTGATCGGTCGCGGCCATACCGCGGCCGGGCAGCGGCGCCTGGAAGGGCGTGGCCGGACCTTTGCCAGCGTCGCTGCCAGCCCGCAGTTGACCCGGGTGCTGGCAATTGTTGACGCGTTTCCGTTGTTCCTTCGGGCGGCAGGCCGCGAGGGTTTGGTCAGGTCGTTGGGCAGGCGCATCGACAAACGCCTGGTCAAACAGTGGCGCAAGTTGCACGAAGCCTTGCAGGACCCTGCTCACGACCGCCACCGCTTGCGCTTGCTGATCAAGCGTGCGCGCTATGGCGACGAAGCCTACCCGCAACTCAACCATGCCGGGAAGAAACTGCAGCGCCTGCTGAAAAAGGCACAGGCCGACCTGGGCGGCTGGCATGACCGCCTGCAGTGGTTGCTGCAGGCACGCGACCATGCTGACCTGGCCCCGTGCAAGGTCGCCTGGGAGCAGGAGCTGCACGAAGCCGAACGCAGGTCGGATGTGACGCTGGATGCCCTGCTGAAGGCGCTGGCGCACCGCTAGCCCGAAAATTGACCGATATGCGGGCTGATCGCCCAGGGTTTGCTGGCTACGATGGGCAGACCTTTTCGCTGCGGGCAGGAGCCAGCCAATGAACTTCAACCAACTGCTTGACGCCGTGCGGGCCAACCCGGATGCCGTCAGCATTCCGCCTAGCTGGGCCCAGGGCCGCGCTGCCTTTGGCGGGCTGATGGCAGCCATGGTTTATGAGGCCATGCGCCTGAAACTCTCCGACAGCCGCCCTGTGCGCTCGCTGGCCATCAGCTTCGTCGCGCCTGCGGCTGCAGATGTACCAATCCGTTTCGAGGTGGAGGTACTGCGTGAAGGCAAGGCGGTCAGCACCTTGCTGGGCCGCGCCGTCCAGGGTGGCCAGGTGGTGACCCTGGTGCAGGGCAATTTCGGGGCAGGCCGGCCTTCGGTGGTCGACGTGCCCGCGTCACCGGCGATGGAAATGCCAGCAGTCGACGAGGCTGCTCCCGAGTTACCGTATATCAAAGGCGTTACCCCGGAGTTCATGCGGCACGTGGCCTTGCGCTGGGCGGTGGGGGGGTTGCCGTTCAGTGGCAATCAGTCGCGCAGGATGGGCGGCTGGGTGCGCTTGCGGGATGTGGCTGAAGAGCAGGTCAATGAGTCGCACTTGCTGGCGCTGGTCGATGCCTGGCCACCTAGCCTGATGCCGTTTCTCAAGCAGCCCGCAGCGGGCAGCACCCTGACCTGGACCATCGAGTTCATCCAGCCCGCGGCGAAGCTGTCGACCCTGGACTGGTGCCGCTACTGCGTGGAGACCGAGCATGCGCGGGATGGTTATGGGCATGCTGCTGCGGCGTTGTGGACGGCTGAAGGCGAACTGCTGGCCCTGAGCCGACAGACCGTCACCGTGTTTGCCTAACCCTCAGCCACCTCAATTCCCTGTAGGAGCGGCCTTGTGTCGCGATAGGGCCGCAAAGCGGCCCCGGCAATCTCTGCTGCGAAGCTGCGACACAGGGGCTGCTGTGCAGCCCTTTCGCGACACGAGGCCGCTCCTACAAGAGATCGCGGATCATTATTAGATCAATGGCGGTGTTTGTGCCGCTCCCGCCAGGCCTTCCACCAGGCCCCGCTCAGCACAAAGCGCGGAAAGGTGATGAACTGCTCAGTCAGCAAACGCTGCACGGCATCCTGTCGATTGGCGAACGGCTCAGGTTGTTCGGCCTCCAGGCGATGACCATGGCGCTGCAAGCCAAGGCCGGCAATCAGGGCGATCACGCCAACGGCAATCTGGCCCAGGTCCAGGCCGAACAACCCGGACAGAATCAGCAGCGCGCCGAGGATGAACAGCGGCACGGCAATCAGGTGCAGCACCAGATTGGCCGGATGGCGGTGGTTATTGTGGTAGCCGCGCCATTGCCAGGCGGGCAGGTTGGGCAGGCGTTTGCTCATGAGCATTTCCTCTCGATCATGCTCAAAGCTTAGTGCGGCCCCTGGGTGGGGGCCAATCGAGGCTGGCTATGACGACTATAGCTTGAGCTGACCAATGACTCTGTTCAATTCGCCGGCCAGGGTCGCCAGTTCGCTACTGGTTGTTGCCGAACCCACCGTCTGCTGCACGGTCTGTTCGGTAACATCGCGGATGCTCACCACGGCGCGGTTCATTTCCTCGGCCACCTGGCTTTGCTGCTCGGCCGCCACGGCAATCTGGGTATTGCTCTCGCGCATCTGCGCCACTGCGCTGGTAATTTCGGCCAGCGCTTCGCCGGCCTCCTGGGCCTGGCGGACACAGTCGTCGGCTTTGTACGAGCTTTCCTGCATGAATTCCACAGCATCGCGGGTGCCCGATTGCAGCGCAGAGACCATGCTGGTGATTTCGTCGGTAGAGGTTTGCACGCGCTTGGCCAGGTTGCGCACCTCATCGGCCACCACGGCAAAGCCGCGGCCCAGGTCACCGGCGCGCGCCGCTTCGATGGCGGCGTTGAGCGCCAGCAGGTTGGTCTGCTCGGCGATGCTGTGGATCACACCGACCACGCCGTTGATCTTCTGGCTGTCTTCGGCCAGTTGGCGAATCATTTCGGCGGTATGCTGCACACCGCTGGAAAGCCCGGAAATCGAATCCTGCACCCGGCTGACCACCTCTTTGCCGCTGCCGGCCAAGGTGTCGGCGGTTTGTGACAGGTCACGGGTGGCACCGGCATGCTGGGCAATGTGGTGCACCGTCGCCGACATTTCGTTGATGGCGGTGGCGGCCTGGTCAGTCTCGCTCTGCTGGCCGAGCATGCCGTGGCGTACGTTGCTCATGCTGGCGGCCAGGCGTGCGGCGCCCGAGTCCAGTTGTGCAGCAGTGTGGGCGACGGTGCTGACCACGCGGTGGTAGGTGGCCTGCATGGCATTGAAGGCACCGGCCATCTGGCCGACCTCGTCGCCGCAAGCCAGCGGCACACGGGCCGCCAGGTCGCCGGTCTTTTCCACGTGCAGCATCACATCCTTCAACGTATTGAGCTGGCTGAGCAGAAAGCGGATCAGCAATTGCGAGGCGCCGAGCATGGCCAGCATCAGGATCAGCACGCATGCCGCGTAGTTGCTGAAGCGGTCGAAAAATACCTGACGCAGGCTTGGCGACTGGGCCAGCACGGCCACCTGCTGGTCGCCGTTGCGCAATACTTGCGCGCCGCGCAACGGGTTTTCGCCGAGGACCCAGGCGCTCGGCAGCTCGACCCAACCCTGGGCGTTGCGCAGGCTATCGAGCGTTTCACCGGCGAAAGCCGGCGTTTGCCCGACCGACCAAGTGATGACGTTGGCCGGGCGCGGCAACGCTTGCCCTGCAGGCCAGGCAGCCAGCAGCTGAGCTTGTGCTGCTGCCTGCGCCTGCGCGGCTTCGGCGCGGGCACGTTGCTCCAGGTGCACGGCGTAGAGCACCAGCAGCAGGGTCGTGACAAAGGCCACTGCGTTGACGGCCCAGAATTTGTACTTCAGGGAAACATTGCTAAGCCAGGCACCCATGGGCAGGTCTTCTCTGAGTTGAGCGGAAACAATTTTGGCAAGATGCCATCATTGTGCCTGCACCCGCTCAGCAGGATGTTGACCCATATCAACAGGCAGCCCGCAGGGGTCAAGGGAGCTGGAAGAACGCCCGCGCCGTCGCGGTGGTATGCGCCGCCGTGTGCTCGGCCGATTCGCCCCGATGCAGCGCCACTTCGCGCAACACTTCCGGCAGAAACGCCGGCTCGTTGCGCCCGTTCTTCGGCTTGGGCCGCAGGCTGCGTGGCAGCAGGTACGGGGCATCGCTCTCGAGCATCAGCCGCCCTTCGGCAATGTTGCCCACCAGCGGGTGCAGGTGGGTGCCACGGCGTTCGTCGCAGATCCAGCCAGTTATGCCGATGTGCAGGTCCATGTCCAGGTAGGCGAACAACGCCTCGCGCTCACCAGTAAAGCAGTGCACCACCGCGCCGGTCAGGTGGTCGCGGTAATGCTTGAGGATCGCCAACAAGCGCTCGCTGGCGTCTCGCTCGTGCAGGAACACTGGCAGGCGCAGCTCTGCGGCCAGCGCCAACTGGGCCTCCAGGGCTTGTTCCTGGAGTGGGCGAGGGGAGAAGTCACGGTTGAAATCCAGGCCGCATTCGCCCACGGCGCGCACGCGTGGTTCATTCAACAGCTGGCGCAGCTGGCGCTCGCTGCCGGCATCCCAGGACTTGGCGTCGTGGGGGTGCACGCCCGCAGTGGCAAACAGGTGCTGACCGCTTGCGTCCAGCTGCTGGCACAGCTCCAGCGCCTGTTCACTGACTGCCAGGCTGGTGCCTGTCAGCACCATTTGTGTCACCCCGGCCTCAACGGCGCGCTCGACGATTGCCGCCTGTTGGTCGTGGAAACTGCTGTTGGTCAGGTTGACGCCGATATCGATCAGTTGCATGGTGCTATCTCGTGCCGCGGGGCGGCCAGCATAGCAAAATCCGCGTTTTTTAAAAAAACCAAGAACTTCATGCTGTTGCCGTGGTCTTTTGCCGTCATTTCTCACTTGGCGGTTCATTCCATGGATGCCGTCCAACCACCACGGACACGTTTGCGCATGCTGCGATGCTGGCTTGTTTTTCTGCTGACGCTCGGGCTGACCCTTACTGGCCCGGCCCAGGCGCGCGTGCCGGGGCCGCAGCAGAACATACTGCCCGCCAAGGTGCGTGACCTGCAGCAAATTCGTACCAGCAAAGTGCTGCGGGTGCTGGTCAACCAGAGCCGCAACAGCTCCGGCGAGGTCAAGGGCGAGCCGGTCGGCATCGAGTATTATCGCCTGCGTGCCCTGGAGCACTACCTCAATGCCCGCACTGCAGACGACCAGCAGATCCAGCTAAAGCTCATCCCGCGGGCCAAGGAGCAGTTGCTGGGCGCTCTGGCCCGCGGCGAGGGTGACCTGGCTGCGCCCGGCGAGCTGCTCGACCCTGGCACGGTACGCGGCGTCAGCAGCACTGCGCCGATACTCGACCAGGTGCCGTTGACCCTGGTGGGGCGCAAAGGCGAACGAAGCTTCAGCAAAGTCGAACAGCTGTCCGGGCGTACCGTGGCCTTGACCAGTGCGAGTGCCGCCGGGCCGCTGATCCAGCAGGCCAACCAGCAACTGGCACTGCGCAAGCGGCCGCCGATCAAGGTGGAATGGGTCGACTCGACGCTGGCGGTGGAGGATGTGCTGGAGATGGTGCAGGCGGGGATCTATCACCTGACTGTGGTCGAGCAGCCAATTGCCCGGCGCTGGGCGCGGGTTATGCCGCGCCTTCGCCTGGACACCCGGGTGCACCTGGGCGCGCCGCAAGCCATGCGCTGGTATGTGGGGCGTGACGCGCCGCAATTGTTGGCCACGGTCGATCACTTCCTGCAAGGCTACCGCGCGCCAGGCAATCAGGATGCCGCGTTCGAGCGCATCTACCGGCGCCAGTACCGGGTGCACAACCCGTTGGCCAGCAAGGACCGCCAGCGCCTCGCCTCGGTGCGGGCAGTACTGCAGAAGCATGGCCAGGCGCAGCAGATCGACTGGCTCAACCTGGCCGCGCTGGCGTTCAAGGAGTCGACGCTCAACCCGGCTGCACGCGGTACGGGCGGTGCCCATGGCCTGATGCAGATTACCCCTTCGGCCGCCCAGCGCGTGGGGGTAAGCAACACCGCCACGGTGGATGGCAATGTACGGGCCAGCGCACGCTACCTGGCGCTGATCCGGCGCAAGTTCTTTGCCAGCGCCAAGATCAACGAGCGTGAGCGCATGGCCTTCACGCTGGCGGCCTACAACCTCGGCCCCGAGCGGGTCCAGGCCATGCGTGCCGAAGCCCGGCGGCGCGGCCTCAACGGCAACCAGTGGTTCTTCCAGACCGAACGCATCGCCATGGAGCAGGTGGGCATGGGGCCGGTCAACTTCGTCAACAGTGTCAACAAGTACTTTTTGGCGTTCAACCGCGAGCGGGCTGCGCTGGAGCGTATGACAAAGCGCTGACAAATCGATTTTATCGATTGTTATGTTGGGATATTTGCGATTTTCATATCTATCGAATTGATTATGATGGCGCCCATCCCAACACAACTTCTTCGCTTCAAGGACGCTTCGACATGAACAACACTACCCTCAACGCCCTGTTCTCCACCCGCGCCGGCGCCGGTCTCAGCGTTATCCGCATCCTGGTCGGGCTCATCTTCATGGCGCATGGCGCGCAAAAACTGTTCGGCCTGTTCGGCGGTTATGGCCTGGAAGGTACCGGCCAGTGGATGGAAAGCATCGGCCTGGCCCCGGGCTACCTGATGGCCCTGTTGTCCGGTAGCGCCGAATTCTTCGGCGGCCTGGCACTGGTGGTCGGCTTGCTGGCTCGCCCGGCGGCCCTGGCGCTGAGCGTAACGCTGGTGGTGGCGATCCTCTCCGTGCACATCGGCAACGGCCTGTTCATGTCAAACAATGGCTACGAGTTCGCCCTGGCGCTGCTGGCCGGCACGGTTGCCGTCATGATCGAAGGCGCTGGCCGCTTTTCGCTGGACCGCCTGATCGCCCGGTAATCAGCTACAAGTTGCAAGCTGCAAGCCGCAAGCAAGAGCGGGCCATTACTCGGCCTGCTTTTGCTTGCGGCTTGTAGCTTGCAACTTGTAGCTCCTCGCTCTAGCATACCGCCTGCGCCGATTTAAACAGCTACTTGCGGGGCGCAGGAAGGCCCCACCTCCGGGCCATCCGAAATACCGCTAAAGCGCTGGTTCGGTGACGCCTCCCACCGCTGCCCAGCGGGATTCGCGAGGCGGAGAGAAGCTCCATGAGTTGCCCACGTACCAGTGTCTGTTTAAGCCCTTTGCCTGTCAGCCAGGCGGCCCGCACACCGCGCATTCTGCTCGGCGGCCAGCATCAGCCCACCCTTTTGCGTCACCTCGAAGGCCTGTCCCGGCGCAAGGGCCTGGCGCGAGCCTTTCTGATCCAGTTTGCCGATATCGGCTGCCACCTGGCGGATTACGGCAACGACCGTTTTGACCTGGCCGTTATCCAGGCCCCGGCGCCGGACGAGGCCGCACAGGTCATTGGCCACCTCACCCGCATCGCGCGCCAAGGCCTGATCACCCGCCGTTGAGGAGTGCGCTGTTGAGTACCAACATCATCACCACGCAAGGCCATGAGGCGCTGAAGAAAGAGCTGGACCACCTGTGGCGCGTCTATCGCCCGGAGATCACCCAGAAGGTTGCCTGGGCGGCGTCACTGGGCGACCGCAGCGAGAATGCCGACTACCAGTACAACAAAAAGCTGTTGCGCGAAATCGACCGCCGGGTGCGTTACCTGCGCAAGCGTCTTGAAGATGTGAAGGTGGTGGCCTACTCGCCGCAACAGGAAGGCAAGGTGTTTTTCGGTGCCTGGGTCGAGGTCGAGAATGACGATGGCGAGACCATGAAGTTTCGCATTGTCGGCTATGACGAGATCTACGGGCGCAACGATTACATCTCGATCGACTCGCCCATGGCGCGCGCCTTGCTCAAGAAGGAGGAGGGCGATGAGGTGGTGGTGCACACGCCTACCGGTGAAGCGACCTGGTATGTGAACAGCATCAGTTACGGCCAATGAATTGATGTTGTCTGCACCGGCCCCTTCGCGGGCACGCCCGCTCCCACAGAAATATCACAGCATTTGAGCATTGTGCCGGACCTGTGGGAGCGGGCGTGCCCGCGAAGGGGCCGGGGCGGGTAACCCTCAACTGTCGCGCAACACCGCCAACGGGCTGGCATTCAACGCTCGCCGGGTCCCCAGCACCCCCGCACCGCCCACCAGCAGCGCCCCCGCCAGCGGCAGCGCCAGCAGCCACGGGTGCGGGCTCCACTGCAAGTCGAAGGCATAGCGGTACAGCACCAGGGTAATCAGCTCACAGCCCACTGCGGCCAACAATCCGCTGGCTGCCCCCAGCAAGCCGAACTCGATACGCCGTGCCTTGACCAGCAATGGTCGCGCCGCCCCTAGCGCACGCAACAAGGCACCCTGGCGAATGCGTTCGTCCAGCGTTGCCTGCAAGCCGGCGAACAGCACCGCCAGCCCGGCGGCCAGCACGAAGAGCAGCACATATTCCACCGCCAGGGTCACCTGGGCGAGGATGCTACGCAGCTGGTCGAGCAAGGCATCTACCTGCAGGATGGTCACCGCCGGGAATGCTCGCGACAGCGCCACCACATCCAGGTCGTGGCCCGGCGCCAGATAGAAGCTGGTCAGGTAGGTGGTCGGCAGCCCCTGCAGTGTGCCGGGCTGGAAGATCATGTAGAAGTTTGGCTGGAAGCTGTCCCAGTGCACGCTGCGCAGGCTGCTGACCCGTGCCTGGCGCTGCTGGCCGCCGATGTCGAAGGTCAGCAGGTCGCCCATTTTCAGTTTCAGGCTGCTGGCCAGCTCCGCCTCCACCGATACACCGGGGGTTTCGTCGCTGGCGGGCAAGGCTTGCCACCAGTTGCCTGCGGTCAGGGCATTGCCTTCGGGCAGCTCGGCAGCCCAGGTCAGGCTGAGGTCGCGCTGCACGGCGCGCTCACCTGCCGAGTCCTTGCTGACGATTTGCTGTACCGGTTGCTCGTTGATTTGCACCAGGCGCCCGGGCGTTACCGGGTACAAAGGCGCTGAAGTGGCGTTGACCTGATGCAGGCGTTGAGCGAACGGCTCGCGATCATCCGGCAGGATGTTCAGGGCGAAATGGTTGGGCGCATCCTTGGGTAACTGAGCTTGCCAGGTGTCGAGCAGTTCTGCGCGTAGCAGGGCGACCAACGCCATGGCTAGCAGGATCAGGCCAAAGGCCAAGGCCTGGCCCGCAGCGGCCGTGGGGTGGCGCAGCAACTGGCCAAGCCCCAGGCGCCAGGCCAGTGGTGCCCCGGCCAGCAGCCGGCGCAGGCTGCGCAAGCCGAGCAACAGCAGGCCGCCGAGCAGCAATGCAGCAACCAGGCCGCCACCGAGCAGGGCGAACGTGAGCAGCAGGTCGAGGCTCAGGCGCCACATGATCAGGCCCAGGGCAAACAGTGCGGCGCCGTACACCAACCAGCTGCTGGGTGGTATCGGCAACAGATCACGGCGCAGTACCCGCAGTGGCGGGACTTGGCCCAAGGCGGCAATCGGCGGCAGGGCGAAGCCAGCCAGTGCAACCAACCCGGTGCCGATGCCGGCGAGGGCCGGGACGATGCCGCCGGCCGGCACCACGCTTGGCAGCAGGCCATGCAGCAGGCGGAACAGGCCCAACTGTGCCAGCCAGCCGAGCAGGGCGCCGGCAAAGGCGGCGACCAGGCCGAGCATGGCCAGCTGCAGGCAATACAGGCCCAGTGCCTGGCGGCGTGAGAGGCCCAGGCAGCGCAGCAGCGCGCTGGCATCCAGGCGACGTGCGGCATAACGGCTGGCCGACAAGGCCACGGCGACCCCGGCTAGTAGCACTGCCACCAAGCTGGCCATGTTCAGGTAGCGTTCGGCCTTGCCCAGGGCACCACCGATCTGTTGGTTGCCGTCGCGTGTGTCGCGCAAGCGCTGGTTGGCGGCCAGGTCTTTTTCCAGGCCCTGGCGGTATTGGGCCAGTGCCGCTGCATCGCCGCGCCACAGGTCGCGGTAGGTGACCCGGCTGCCCGGCTGGATCACACCGGTGGCCTCCAGGTCGGCCAGGTTCATCATCACCCGCGGGGTAAGGCTGTAGAAGTTGTTGGCGCGATCCGGTTCGTAAGTAAGCACACGGCTCATGCGCAGGGTTTTCATGCCGACGTCGATGCTGTCGCCAATCGCCAGCCCCAGCGCCGCCAGCAGGCGCGGCTCGACCCAGGCCTCGCCAGGTACCGGGCCGCCGCCAGGTGTTTCCTCGGCATAGGGCGCCGCAGCGCTGCGTACTTGCCCGCGCAATGGGTAGGCGCCGTCGGCGGCCTTGACGCTGGACAACTGGATGCCGTTGTCGCCGCCCACCACACTGGTGAACTCGACCACCTGCGCATGGCGCAGGCCAAGTGCCGTGCCGCTATCGATCTGCTGCTGGCGGGCGGGGGCACTGCCCTGCAGCACCAGGTCGGCGCCCAGGAATTCGCTGGCGCGTAGTTGCATGGCGCCGTTAAGGCGTGCACCGAAGTAGCCGATGGCGGTGCTGGCTGCCACCGCCACCAGCAGGGCAAAGAACAGCACGCGCACTTCGCTGGCGCGAATGTCGCGCAGCAACTGGCGCAGGGCCAGGCCGCACAGACGGGACAACGGCATGTGCTTCATCAGGCCTCCACCGGCGCCACCAGGCGCCCCGCGTCCAGGCGGATCTGGCGGCGGCAGCGCCGGGCCAGGCGTTCGTCATGGGTGACCAACACCAGGGTGGTACCGCGCTCCTTGTTCAATTCAAACAGCAAGTCGCTGATGCGCTCACCCGTGTGGCTGTCGAGGTTGCCGGTGGGTTCGTCGGCAAACAACACCGCCGGCTGTGCGGCGAAAGCGCGGGCGATGGCTACCCGCTGCTGTTCGCCGCCCGACAGTTGGCGCGGGGTGTGGCTCAGACGCTTGCCGAGGCCGACCCGCTCCAGCAGGGTACGCGCCTGTTCGCGGGCATCGCGGCGGCCGTCCAGCTCCAGTGGCAGCATGACGTTTTCCAGCGCATTGAGGCTGTCGAGCAGCTGGAATGACTGGAACACGAAACCCACATGTTCGGCGCGTACCCGGGCGCGCTGGTCTTCATCCAGTGGCCCCAGGTCGTTGCCGGCGAGGATGACCTTGCCGGCGCTGGGCCGGTCGAGGCCGGCGAGCAGGCCGAGCAGGGTCGACTTGCCCGAGCCCGAGGCGCCGACGATGGCCAGGCTGTCGCCTTTGGCCAGTTCGAGGGAGAGAGCATGGAGGATGGTCAGGTCACCTTCCGCGCTGGGGACCACTTTGCTAAGGTTCTGCGCAACGAGTATGTTGGGGCCCATGGAGAATCCGATGCGAATGTGGTGGTTGAGTGCCGGTCTGGCCCTGTATTGCCTGGCCCAGAGCGCGGCGGCGGGAACACTGCTGGTTGTTGGCGATAGTATCAGCGCCGGTTTTGGCCTGGATACCCGCCAGGGATGGGTCACTCTGTTGCAGACCCGGCTCAAGGACGAAGGTTTCGACGACAAAGTGGTCAATGCGTCCATCAGCGGCGATACCAGCGCGGGTGGCCAGGCGCGGCTGCCGGCGCTGCTTGCAGCGCATAAACCGAACCTGGTGGTGCTGGAGTTGGGCGGCAACGATGGCCTGCGTGGCCAGCCACCCGCGCAATTGCAACAAAATCTTGCCTCGATGATCGAGAGTGCGCGCCAGGCGGGTGCCAAGGTGGTGTTGCTGGGCATGCGCCTGCCGCCCAATTACGGCGTGCGCTATACCACCGCTTTTGCCAAGGTGTATGAGCAGCTGGCTGTGGACAAGCAGGTGCCATTGGTGCCGTTTTTTCTCGAAGGGGTAGGTGGCGTGCCTGAATTGATGCAGGCCGACGGCATCCACCCGGCCCAGGGTGCCCAGCAGCGACTGCTGGAAAATGCCTGGCCGGCGATAAAACCCTTGCTATGACGCTTTAAACGGGCCGGGCTTTCGGCTAATGTTGCGCCCCCCGTTTCGAGTGCCCCCGATGCCGCGCCCTGCCTGGTCCCTGTATGCCTATCAACTGATCGAGCCCGACGAGCAGCTCGACCTGTTCGCCTGCCAGGAAATCCGCGTCCACCTGGTGGCCCGCCAGCTTGAGCTGGGCGTGCCGGTCGACCGTACCTTGTGCGGCGGCCTGCTGCCGGCGCAGCCGCGTTGGTCGGGGGTGCCGCGCAGTATTTACCGCGACAACCGCCTGTGTGACCTGTGCCGTGCCATCCTCGATGCCCAGCGGCGTGGCATGCGCCCGGTCTGGCCAGAGCTGCAAGCCAGCTGAACGGCACGCACCTTTCATCATCTGAAACGCTTGCATCGCGCCAATGCCTCCCGCTTGTATCGGTGCGGGTGTACAATCGATCCTCTTGACCCATCTTTCGAAGGATTTACCGGATGTTGCCGCGCTTTCCTGCCGTCACCCGTAGCCTGTCCCTGGCCGCCCTGCTGGTAGCGGGCCCCGCTACTGCGCTGGAGCTGCCACTGCCACCGCCCGGTGAAGACATCGTCGGCCAGGTGCACGTGATCAAGGCCAAGTACGAGGACACGTTCGCCGACATCGGCACCGCCAATGATCTTGGCTACCTGGAAATGATTGCCGCCAACCCGGGTGTCGACCCCTGGCTGCCGGGCGCCGGTACCGAGATTATCCTGCCGACCCGGTACGTGCTGCCGCCGGGCCCGCGCGAAGGCATCGTCATCAACCTGGCCGAGTACCGCCTGTACTACTTCCCGAAAGGGGAGAACGTGGTGCATACCTTCCCGCTGGGCATTGGTCGTGAGGGTTGGGGGTCGCCGATCGCCAACACCAAGATCACCGCCAAGACGCCGAACCCGACCTGGACGCCACCCGCTTCGATCCGCAAAGAGCACGCGGCAGACGGTGACATCCTGCCGGCAGTGGTGCCGGCTGGCCCGGACAACCCGCTGGGGCCGTTCAAGTTCACCTTGGGCGTGCCGGGCTACCTGATCCACGGTTCGAACAAGAAGTTCGGCATTGGCATGCGTACCAGCCACGGCTGCTTCCGTATGCTCAACAACAACGTGCTGGAACTGTCGAAGATGGTGCCGGTGGGCACTCCGGTGCGCATTATCAATGAGCCTTACAAGTTCGGTATCAGCGGCGGCAAGGTCTATCTGGAGGCGCACACACCGCTGGACGATCAAGGTAACCCTTCGGTGGTGGACAAACACACCGCAGTTATCAACGCTTTGCTCAAGCGTGAAGACCTGGCCAATAACCTGCGCATGAACTGGGACATGGTGCGTGACGTGGTGGCTGCAGAAGATGGCATGCCGGTAGAAATTGCCGTGCCGGTCGAGAACCCGGGTAGCGCGCCAATGGTGTCGAGCATTCCGCCCGAACTGCAGTAAGGTAATTGCGACACATCACGGCCCGCCTTAGTGCGGGCCTTTTCGTTACTGTCGGGCGTATTTACCTGGCTGGCAGGCAATAAAAAAGCCGACCCATAAGAGGGTCGGCTTTTTAACAATCCGTGAGGATTATTACTTGCGGCTGGCTTTGTCCAGCATACGCAGAGCGCGCTCGTTGGCTTCGTCAGCGGTCTGCTGAGCCTTCTGAGCAGCTGCCAGTGCGTCGTCAGCCTTACGGTAGGCTTCGTCAGCACGAGCTTGAGCGCGAGCTGCTGCGTCTTCAGTCGCAGTCAGACGAGCTTCGGTTTCTTTGGATACGCTGCTGCAACCGGTGGCCAGAACTGCGGCCAGAGCCAGAGCAGAGAATTTCAGAACGTTGTTCATCGTGTTCCCCTTCAAGGACTTTCTATTAAATAGCCATCTCTCAGGAAAGAGAAACTGGCCGGCGTACATAGTACCCATTACTTGTAGTAAGTAAACTGACTGAGCGCAAGAACCGCAAAAAAAATGTTGCTTGGCGCCGGGGCGACACGATTTGCCACGCGCGCGTGAAAAAAGCGAGCAGGGTACGCAAGCGATTGTAGTGCAGGAACTTTTTTGTTGAACTAACGGTGACTTTAACTGTCTTTCGACGTCTTAAGCCCTACAACATCCTCCGGCTGTTGGCGGTGCAGGGGAGAGTCGCTTTCTCGGCATTTTCGCCATTTTTAGCCACCGCCACCTTGAGCAATCCCATTTGCGGCGCCTACTATCTTGTGAGGCCAGAGGATCCGAACGATAACAATCGTCCAGAGGTCGAAGGGGCAACAGGTGGCGTAGAGGATTTTGCGCCGGATAAACCACCATCGGTTAAGGTATGGGTCTGCCGAGAAGACCTGCGAGGAGTAGTGATGAGCGAAGCGCTGACCATCCACCATGACCAGGCCGGTCATCAGTTCGAGACCAACGTGGACGGTCATCGTGCCTATCTGACGTACATGGATCTGGGCAAGCAGACGCTGGACATCTATCGCACCTTCGTGCCCAACGCCTTGCGGGGCCGCGGGATTGCTGCCGCATTGACCGAGCGGGCTCTGGAGTACGCTGAACAAATGGGCTACACCGTGATCCCGTCGTGCTCCTATGTGGAACGCTACATGGAGCGCCAGCAGCGGCACTCGAGCAAGGCCTGACGCCATCCGTAAAAAACGGGGGCCGCTTCGCGCCCCATCGCAACGCAAGGCCGCTCCTACAGGGATATGCGATTCCTGTAGGAGCGGCCTTGCGTTGCGATGGGGCGCGAGGCGGCCCGCTTTTTTTACATCAATCAGCCGCGCTTACGCTGCGGCAGCACATCCTTCAACTTGGCATGCATGCTGCGCAGGGTCTTCTCGGTCGCCGACCAGTCGATGCACGAGTCGGTAATCGAGACGCCGTACTGCAATTCGTTCAGGTCTTTCGGTATCGATTGGCAGCCCCAGTTCAGGTGGCTTTCCACCATCAGGCCGATAATAGACTGGTTGCCTTCCAGGATCTGGTTGGCAACGTTCTCCATCACCAGCGGTTGCAGGGCCGGGTCCTTGTTGGAGTTGGCGTGGCTGCAATCGACCATGATGTTGGCCTTGATCTTGGCTTTGGCCAGGTCCTGCTCGCACAGGGCGACGCTGACCGAGTCGTAGTTGGGCTTGCCGTTGCCGCCGCGCAGTACCACGTGGCCATACGGGTTGCCCTTGGTGGTGACGATCGACACGCCGCCTTCCTGGTTGATGCCGAGGAAGCGGTGTGGCTTGGACACCGACTGCAAGGCATTGATGGCAACGGTCAGGCCGCCGTCAGTGCCGTTCTTGAAGCCGACCGCCGAGGACAGGCCCGAGGCCATTTCACGGTGCGTCTGGGATTCGGTGGTACGGGCGCCGATGGCCGACCAGCTGATCAGGTCCTGCAGGTATTGCGGGGAAATCGGGTCCAGCGCTTCGGTAGCGGTAGGCAAGCCCATTTCGGCCAGGTCCAGCAGCAACTGACGGCCGATGTGCAGGCCATCCTGGATCTTGAACGAGTCATCCAGGTACGGGTCGTTGATCAGGCCCTTCCAGCCGACAGTGGTGCGCGGCTTTTCGAAATACACACGCATGACCAGGTACAGCGTATCGGACACTTCTTCGGCCAGCACCTTCAGGCGCTGGGCGTATTCGTGGGCGGCCTTGATGTCGTGGATGGAGCAAGGGCCGACCACGACGAACAGGCGATGGTCCGTGCCGTCGAGAATATTGCGCACCACTTCACGGCCGGCAGTCACGGTCTGCAGGGCCTTGGCGCTGAGGGGGATTTCCTTCTTGAGCTGATCGGGGGTGATCAGGGTCTCGTTGGAGGCAACGTTCAAGTCATCGATCGGTAAATCAGCCATCGTGTTACTCGTCAGGTCACGGGTGCCGGCCGCCAACTATCCCCGTGCGGCCCAGCAGCAAGAATAATCGCAGCGGGGAGCCGAACCTTAGCGCGTTACGGGTGGCGCGACAATGGGCGCAAGTCCCGTCAGCGTGCTGTTTTACCTGCTCCAGTGGCGCGTTGGCGTCCATGGGCTACCTGCCAGTGCGCAAGCTGTGTAAAAAGAAGGCTGACATTTACCTGGAGGTCGGCATGCATCCGCACACACCACGCATCGGCATCATTGGCAGTGGGGCTATCGGTGGCTTTTATGGGTTGATGCTGGCCCGCGCCGGTTTCGACGTGCATTTTCTGCTGCGCAGCGAGTACCAGGTTGTACGCGAACAGGGGTTGGCGCTGGACAGTGCGGTGCACGGTAAGCTGCTGATGAAGGTGCAGGCCTATGCCAGTGCCGCCGACATGCCGCCTTGCGACTGGTTGCTGGTCGGTGCCAAGGCCACCAGCAACGACCAGCTCGCGCCGTCGATCGTGCAGGCCGCTGCGCCTGGCGCCAAAGTTCTGCTGCTGCAAAACGGCTTGGGTGTGGAGGAGCAGCTGCGTCCGGCCTTGCGCAGCGACATGCACCTGCTCGGCGGCCTGTGCTTCATCTGCGTCAACCGCCACGCGCCGGGTGTGATTCGTCACCAGGCCCTGGGGGCGGTCAACCTGGGCTACCACAGTGGGCCGGCCAATGAGGGTGGTGCTGCGGTGGTCAGTGAAGGTGCAGGGTTGTTCCAGGCGGCGGGCATCGATTCGCAGGCCATGCCGAACCTGGACTTGGCGCGCTGGCAGAAGCTGGTGTGGAACGTGCCTTATAACGGCCTGTCGGTGCTGCTGGGTGAAGGGACTACTGGGCTGATGGCAAGCAGCCATAGCCGTGAATTGATCCAGGCCTTGATGGCTGAGGTGGTGCAAGGCGCTGCCGCCTGCGGGCACCTGTTGCCCGAGGGCTATGCCGAGCACCTGTTCCAGATGACCGGGCGCATGCCCGACTACTGGCCAAGCATGTATCACGATTATGCCCTTATGCGCCCGTTGGAGCTGCAGGCTATCTATGGCGAGCCACTGGCGCGTGCACGCGCGGCAGGCTGCACCTTGCCGCGCATGGAAATGCTGTACCAGGCACTGAGTTTCCTCGACAGCAGCGATGGACGCCGCTGAGGGTAGCTTTGACCTCGGCAGCGCGCTCTTGTGGGGCCCTTCAGCCCCCGCCGGGCAGTGCGCCGGACGGCAAAGCGTGCGTCCGGCGCGCTGCTAAGCTGAAGCTTGCTCTGCCGCTGCGGCAGTCGAGGAGGTCGAATGATCCGCTCCATGCTGTACGCCACCGACCTCGGTGTCTACGCCCCTTTTGTGATGCAGCACGCGCTGGCCTTGGCGCGCACATTCAACGCCGAGCTGTATGTGATTCATGCGGTGGAGCCAATGGGGCAGTTCGCCGAATCCCTCCTGCAGAGCTACCTCGATGAGCAGACGCTCGACCAGTTGCACAGCCAGGGGGTGAGCACGGTGATGGCCAACATCGAGCAGCGCGTGCTGGAGAGCTTTCGCGATGAGTTGGGCGAGGAGGCCGACCTGGCGGTGATAAAGGCGGTGCGGGTACGCCAGGGCGACCCGGCCCAGGTGATCCTTGACCAGGCGCAGCGGCTTAGCGTCGACCTGTTGATTTTCGGCAGCCACAGTGCTGGTGCAGGGGTGGATGTGCCCCTGGGGCGCACAGCGGTGCGGCTGCTGCAGCTGTCGCCGGTGCCGGTGTATATGGTGCCGTTGGCGCAGCATTTGGGGCGTAGGAAAGTGTGAAGATGGCCGTGGACCATTTCCGGGGCACGTAACAAAATAGTTCTAGATTTATTTCCAGAACCACTAATATAGTTATATATCGTCGCTGCCTGCTGCCGCGGACTCATCGCTGAACCGAGGGAAACCTATGAAGCTTCAACAACTGCGCTACATCTGGGAAGTGGCGCACCATGACCTCAACGTCTCCGCGACGGCGCAAAGCCTGTATACCTCCCAGCCAGGTATCAGCAAGCAGATCCGCCTGCTCGAAGACGAACTGGGTGTTGAAGTCTTTGCGCGCAGCGGCAAGCATCTGACCCGTGTCACGCCAGCCGGGGAGCGCATCATCAATACCGCCGGCGAAATCCTGCGCAAGGTCGAGAGCATCAAGCAGATCGCCCAGGAGTTCTCCAACGAGAAAAAGGGCACGCTGTCCATTGCCACCACCCATACCCAGGCACGCTATGCCTTGCCGCCGGTGATCAGCAGCTTCATCAAGCAATACCCGGAAGTGTCCTTGCACATGCACCAGGGTTCGCCCATGCAGATTGCCGAGATGGCTGCGGACGGTACCGTTGACTTCGCCATCGCCACTGAGGCGCTGGAGCTGTTCGGCGACCTGATCATGATGCCGTGCTACAAGTGGAATCGCTGCGTTGTGGTGCCGCAGGGTCATCCGCTGGCCAAGCTGCCGAAACTGACCCTGGAAGCCGTTGCCGAATACCCGATCGTCACCTACGTGTTTGGTTTCACCGGGCGCTCGAAGCTGGACGAAGCCTTCAACCACCGTGGCCTCACGCCAAAAGTGGTGTTTACCGCGGCAGATGCCGACGTGATCAAGACCTATGTGCGCCTTGGACTGGGCGTGGGTATCGTCGCGGGTATGGCCGTGGACGCCAAACTCGACAATGACCTGGTGGCCCTGGATGCCAGCGAGCTGTTCGAGGCCAGCATCACCAAGATCGGCTTCCGCCGTGGCACCTTCCTGCGTGGCTTCATGTGCGACTTCATCGAGAAGTTTGCCCCGCACCTGACCCGCGAAGTAATGGCCAAGGCCATTCAGTGCCATAACAAGCAAGAGCTTGAAGAGCTGTTCGCAGGCGTTGAACTGCCGGTGCACTGATCCGCAATTGTGCGGGGCCGCTTTGCGGCCCTTTCGCGGCACAAGGCCGCTCCTGCAGGGACATGCGATTTCCTGTAGGAGCGGCCTTGTGTCGCGATAGGGCTGCAACGCAGCCCCGGCTATCTCAAGCCTTGCTGATCAGGTTGCCTGCGTGCAACCCGCATTCCTTCTGCGTCGACTCTTCCCACCACCAACGCCCTTCACGCTCATGCTGGTTTGGTAGTACCGGGCGGGTGCACGGCTCGCAGCCGATGCTGATGAAGCCGCGCTCATGCAAGCTGTTGTAGGGCAGCTCAAGCATGCGGATATAACCCCACACTTCCTCACTGCTCATCTGCGCCAGCGGGTTGAACTTGTACAGGGTGCGCTCGGGGGTAGAGAAGGCGCTGTCGATTTCCAGGGCCGCCACCTGGCTGCGGGTGCCCGGGCTCTGGTCACGGCGCTGGCCGGTGGCCCAGGCGCTCACGGTGGCCAGCTTGCGGCGCAGTGGCTCGATCTTGCGAATGCCGCAGCACTCGCCGTGGCCGTCCTTGTAGAAGCTGAACAAGCCCTTTTCCTTGACGAACGGGTCAAGCTTGGCACGGTCGGGGCTGAGCAGTTCAATCGGCAGGTTGTACTGTTCGCGCACCTGGTCGATGAACCGGTAAGTCTCTGGGTGCAGGCGGCCGGTGTCGAGGCTGAACACCTTGACCTGCTTGTTCAGCTTCCAGGCCATGTCGACCAGCACCACGTCCTCGGCACCGCTGAAGGAGATCCACAGGTCATCACCAAAATGCTCGAAGGCGAGCTTGAGAATGTCCTGCGGGGACTTGTTGGCGTAGGTCGCGGCCAGGGCGGCGACGTCGAAGGGTTGGCTCATCAGGCGGTTTCCATCTTGGCTGTGGCGCTGTGCGCTCGTAGTAAGGTGATGGTAACAAAAAAACGCGGGCTAGACGGACTCACAGGCCCTGCAAGGTCTGCATCAACACTCGCACCTTGGCGATCGACTCTTCATATTCGGCCTGCCACTCGGAGTCGGCCACCACGGCACCGCCGCCCCAGCAACTGACCTGGCCGTCTTTGACCAGCAGGCTGCGAATGGCAATCGAGCTGTCCATCTCGCCGCGCACATCCACATACAGCAGCGAGCCGCAGTACAGCGCCCGGCGCGCCGGCTCCAGCTCGTCGATGATCTGCATGGCGCGAATCTTCGGCGCCCCGGTGATCGAGCCACCGGGGAAGCTGTCGCCGATCAGGTGCAGGGCATCCTTGTCGCTGGCCAACTGGCCGGTGATGCTGCTGACTAGGTGGTGGACGTTGGGGTAACTCTCCAGGCTGAACAGTTCCGGTACTTTCACCGAACCGATCTTGCAGGTGCGCCCCAGGTCGTTGCGCAGCAGGTCGACGATCATCAGGTTTTCCGAGCGGTCCTTGGGACTGTGCAGCAGTTCCTCGGCATTGCGCTTGTCTTCAACCGGGTCGTTGGCGCGTGGGCGAGTGCCCTTGATTGGTCGGGTTTCCACCTGGCCCTGGCTGACGCGGATGAAGCGCTCAGGCGAAAAGCTCAGCAAGGCGCTGCCGTCGGCCAGTTGCTGGTAGCCGGAAAACGGTGTCGGGCAGGCGTGGCGCAGGGCCTGATAGGCCTGCCACGGGTCGCCCTGGCAGGGTGCGCGGAAGCGTTGGGTAAGGTTGATCTGGTAGCAGTCGCCGGCCTGGATGTAGCGTTGTACCTGGTCGAAGGCGGCCCGGTACTGGTCGGGCTGCAGGTCGCCGACCATCGGCGCGAGCAGCTTGAAGCCGCCACTTGCAGTGCTGCAGGCGCCTTCGAAAAGCGTGATCAGGCGTTCACGTTCGCTGTCTGCAAGGCTCGGGTGGAACACCAGCTGGCTGGTGCCATGCACATGGTCGCTGACCAGTGCCCAGGCATACAGGCCCAGTTGCGCGTCGGGCAGGCCGAGGTCATCCACGGCCAGGCTTGGCAGCTGTTCCAGGCGGCGGCCGAAGTCGTAGCTCAGGTAGCCGATCAGGCCGCCGGCAAAGGGTAGCTCGCTGCCTTCTGGCAGTTGCGCATGGCCCAGGTGGGCCAGGCCGGCACGCAGGCGCTGGAGGAAGGTGCGGCCTTGTTCGCCGGGGTGCGCTTGCAGCTGCTGCAATGGCCAGGCACTGAGCAGGTCAAAGCGGCCGCGTTCGGCGCCGGGGCGGGCGCTGTCGAGCAGGATCGCGCCGGGGGCCTGGCGCAGGCGGGCAAAATAGGCGGCTGGGTCGGGCTGGTAGGGCAGGGGGTAAAGCGTACAGGTCGGCATCAGTGTGGACGGCGATGTAAAAGCGAGGAGGGCGATTGTAGACCTGTGCAGGAAAAGCGCCTAGCACTGGGCGCGACATTCAACAGTGTGTTTGGCCCATTCGTAGCACAAGGCTGCTCCTACAGGTGGAACGCAGCCCTGGAAACCTGCGCAGTACCTGTAGGGGCAGCCTTGTGCAGCGAATGGGCTGCAAGGCAGCCCCGGCAATTCAGCGGTTAGGCACGTGCCCGAACAAACCCTGAGCTACCCGAACGCGCTGCTCGACATCTTCGGTCACGCCATCCTTCGCCAGCGCTTCGATGTGCGCCTCGATGGCGTGGGTGCGCTGGGTCAGACCGCAGTCGTTGGCAATCTGGATGTTCAGGCCTGGGCGGGCGTTGAGCTCGAGAATCAGCGGGCCCTTTTCCTGGTCCAGTACCATGTCCACACCGATGTAACCCAGCCCGCACAGTTCATAGCAGCCGGCGGCCAGCTTCATGAAGCCGTCCCAGTTCGGCAACTGCACGCCGTCCACCGCGTTGGTGGTGTCCGGGTGCTTGCTGATGATGTTGTTCAGCCAGGTACCGCGCAGGGTTACGCCGGTGGCCAGGTCAACGCCTACGCCGATGGCGCCCTGGTGCAGGTTGGCCTTGCCGCCGGACTGGCGGGTCGGCAAGCGCAGCATGGCCATTACCGGGTAACCCATCAGCACGATGATGCGGATGTCCGGCACACCTTCGTAGCTGATGCTCTTGAAGATCTGGTCGGGGGTAACCCGGTACTCGATCAGTGCGCGGTCGCGGTGGCCGCCCAGCGAGTACAGGCCGGTGAGGATGCTCGAAATCTGGTGCTCGATTTCCTCATGGCTGATGATTTTGCCCGACACCGTGCGGTAGCGGTCCTCGAAGCGGTCGGCGATCACCAGGATGCCGTCACCGCCGGCGCCTTGCGCCGGCTTGATGACGAAATCGCTGCGCCCGCCAATGATCTGGTCGAGCTTGTCGATTTCTTTCTCGGTTTCGATGATGCCGTACATTTCCGGCACATGGATACCGGCCGCCAGGGCGCGTTCCTTGGTGATGATCTTGTCGTCGACGATCGGGTACAAGCTGCGCTTGTTGTACTTCAACACGTAGTCCGCGTTGCGCCGGTTGATACCCATGATGCCCCGGGCCTCCAGGGCTTTCCACGTCTTGATCAGGCCAAACATCAGGCGTCAGCCTTCTTCAGGAATGCCTTGAAGCGCACGAGTTCGGTCAGGCGGTAGCCACGATAGCGGCCCATCGCCAGCATGAAGCCCACCAGGATCAGCAGTACGGCCGGGAACGTGAACACGAAGTACACCAGCTCCGGCACCATCATCAGCAGGTGCGCCAAAGAGGCTGCAAACAGGGTGCCGATGGCCACTTTCATGGCATGGCCACCGCCACGCTCTTCCCAGGTGATCGACAGGCGCTCGATGGTCATGGTCAGGATCACCATCGGGAACAATGCCACCGACAGCCCGCGCTCAAGGCCCAGCTTGTGGCTGAACAGGCTGATGGCGGCGATCAGCACCACGACGAAGGTCAGCACCACCGACAGGCGTGGCAGCATTTGCAGCTTGAGGTGTTCCAGGTACGAGCGTAACGACAGGCCAAGCGCGGTAATCACCGTGAACAGCACGATGCCGAAGCCCAGCTGGGTCTCGCGGAAGGCCAGGGCGATCAGCACCGGGGTGAAGGTGCCCAGGGTCTGCAGGCCGATCAGGTTACGCAGCACCAGGATCACCAGCACGCCGATCGGGATCATTACCATGATCATGAAGGTTTGCTGGGTCTGCAGCGGCAGGCTGTACAGCGAGTACTCGAGGAAGTCGGCGTCGGTGTTCTCGTCGGTCAGCTTGGCCAGGCGGATGGCGTTCATCTCGCTGTTGTTCATGCTGAAGGTGACGTTGGCCTTCTTGCCGCCATCGACGGTGATCAGGTTGTCGTCACCGGTCCACCACAGCAGGCGGTCACTGGGCAGGCCTTGCTCGCCGGTGTCCGGGTTGAAGTACAGCCAGTCGTTACCGTTGAAGCTGCGCAGCCACAGTTCCGGGGTTTGCGGGGTGTCGGCCACCAGGCGGATGGTGTGTACCTTTTCCATCGGCACGTGGGCGATCGACAGCAGCAGGTCGATGACCTGCGCCTTCTTCATCGGCGAAGTGTCGCCGGCCAACAGCAGCTTGACGTTGTCGTCGTTGAGGTTGTTGACCCGCTTGATGGTCTCGCTGACGAAGGTCTCGACGTCGGCAGAGTGCTGGCGAATCGGCGCCATCAGGGCTTCGGCGGCGATTTTCTCGGGGCCTTCGATAGCCAGGCTGTCACGGAAGGTCGGGCCTTTGACCGTGGTCTTCTCGTTGCTGTAGCGCTTGGTCAGCACCAGGCGGTAATACAGGGTCTGGTTGCCGTTGGCGCGACGGGCCGACCAGGTGACCTTGCGGTTACCGTCGGCACGGTTGACGCTCACCCCGTAGTTGTTGGAGATGAAGCTCTCGTTGAGGCTGACGTAGTCGCGGTTCAGCGGTGGCACGAACATCTGCACCTTGACCGGGTCCTTGGTGCTGGCCACAAACTCGACCTTGGCGTCGATGTTCCACAGGTCGTCGGTTTCATCTTCGGTCACCGGAATACCGAGGAAGAAGATCTGATAAGCCGTGACCGCCACGCCCAGTAGCACCAGTACGGTGATCAGGACTTTCAGATGGAGGGTAAGAGAGCGCATCGGGATTACTCTGCTTTGGGAGCGTCGGTGGCACAGGCAGGTTTGCCGGCCGCATATTTAAGGCTTGGGTCAACCAGCGCGTCGAAGTGCTTGAGCGCCTCGGAGCCGATCAGCAGCGGGAACTGGAAGGCGCTGCGGTCGGTGAGGTTGACTTCGATGGTGCGCATGGCCTGGCCCATGCAGATTTCAAGTTCGATGACCGGGCGTGCCGTATAGGCCTTGCCCGATTCGGCATCATAATCGCCGGCCCGGCGCTTGATCTTGCTTACGCGTGCCAGCGGACGCTCGATCGGGTGTGAATGGGCAGCATCGATGGCCAGGTAGAAGCGCACCCAGCTTTCGCCGTTGCGCTTGAACCGCTTGATATCGCGGGCGCTGAGCGAGGCAGTCTTGGCGCCGGTGTCGAGCTTGGCGGCCACTTCAAGGTCCAGGTCGCCCAACCGTGCATATTCGTTGAGACCATAGACGGTCTTACCCGCAGCTTGGCCAAGGGCCGGTAGCAGGGTGAGGCATAGCAGCATTAAAACGGGTGTAAGTCTCATAATCCTGGCGCGGTGCAGTGCAAGGTTCTAGGCAAGGTTCTGGTCAAGGCGACTGGCAACTACTGCGCAAGCTTCCTCTTATATCTGTCAACAAGCATGAATGTATGACAGACAGGCTATCCATACCCCATCGGAGGCGCGGCATTCTATCACGCCGACGTCTTGACGCCAGCGGTGCGCGATCTGACAGCACCGTGCCGGGGTTAGTTCGTTCTTAGACGATTGTCGACAATATTCATTTTGTCTTTGACTGTGGCGCCTTGATTCGCTAATTTCTGGCGAATAGTTTTCAAGGTGTCGACAATATGCAGGACCTCTCCACCCCCAGCCCGGTGCTGACAGACGAAACGGAAACCTTGTCTGAAAACGTCTTCCGGCGTATTCAGGCGGCCATCGTCAAGGGCGAAATCGCCCCCGGCAGCAAGATCTCCGAGCCGGAGCTGGCGCGCACCTACGGCATCAGCCGCGGGCCGCTGCGCGAGGCCATCCACCGCCTGGAAGGCCAGCGCCTGCTGGTGCGCGTACCGCATGTGGGCGCGCGCGTGGTGTCGCTGAACCACGCCGAGCTGATCGAACTGTACGAAATCCGCGAGTCGCTGGAAGGCATGGCCTGCCGTCTGGCAGCCGAACGCATGAGCCAAGGCGACATCGACGAACTGCGCCGTGTGCTTGATACCCATGAGCGCGATGCCGCATTCCAGGCTGGTGTGGGTTACTACCAGCAGGAAGGCGACTACGACTTCCATTACCGGATTATCCAGGGCAGCGGCAACCAGACCCTGGTCAAGATGCTGTGTGGCGAACTGTACCAACTGGTGCGGATGTACCGCATCCAGTTCTCTGCCACGCCCAATCGGCCACGCCAGGCCTTTGCCGAACACCACCGCATTCTCGATGCCATCGCCGACCGTGACGGCGAGCTGGCCGAACTCCTGATGCGTCGCCACATCGGCGCGTCCAAGCGCAACATCGAGCGTCACTATCTGGACGCCCACAACAACAGCCCACGAGGTGAGAAATGACTGTGAAGAGCACCCCCGGTCAGCGTTTCCGCGACGCCGTTGCAGCCGAACACCCACTGCAGGTGGTTGGTGCCATCAACGCCAACCATGCCCTGCTGGCCAAGCGCGCCGGTTTCAAGGCCATCTACCTGTCCGGTGGCGGCGTGGCCGCAGGCTCGCTGGGCTTGCCGGACCTGGGCATCACCGGCCTGGACGACGTGCTCACCGATGTGCGCCGTATCACCGACGTGTGCGACGTGCCGTTGCTGGTGGATGTCGACACCGGCTTTGGTGCGTCGGCCTTCAACGTCGCCCGCACCGTACGTTCGATGAGCAAGTTTGGCGCTGCTGCCATCCATATCGAGGACCAGGTGGGCGCCAAACGCTGTGGCCACCGTCCGAACAAGGAAATCGTCAGCCAGCAGGAAATGGTCGACCGCATCAAGGCCGCTGTCGATGCCCGTAGCGACGACAGCTTCGTGATCATGGCGCGTACCGATGCTCTGGCCGTCGAAGGCCTGAACGCTGCCCTTGATCGCGCCGAGGCGTGTATCGAGGCTGGCGCCGACATGATCTTCCCGGAAGCCATCACTGAACTGCAGATGTACAAGACGTTTGCTGATCGGGTGAAGGCACCGATTCTGGCCAACATCACCGAATTCGGCGCCACGCCGTTGTACACCACCGAAGAGCTGGCCTCGGTCGACGTGTCGCTGGTGCTGTACCCGCTGTCGGCTTTCCGTGCCATGAACAAGGCCGCCGAGAACGTGTACACCGCGCTGCGCCGCGACGGCACGCAGAAAAACGTCATCGACACCATGCAGACTCGCATGGAGCTCTACGATGCCATTGGTTACCACGCCTTCGAGCAAAGCCTCGACGCGCTGTTTGCCCAGAAAAAGGGCTGAGCAACACCCCGAATTAGCCAGAATAAATCCATAACAAATTCAAGAAAGGAGAAACACCATGGCCGAAGCGAAAGTACTCAGTGGCGCAGGCCTGCGTGGCCAGGTGGCCGGCCAGACCGCACTGTCGACCGTTGGCCAGGCCGGTGCCGGGCTGACCTACCGGGGTTACGACGTGCGTGACCTGGCAGCAGGTGCCGAATTCGAAGAAGTCGCTTACCTGTTGCTGTACGGCGAGCTACCAACCCAGGCCGAGCTGGCCGACTACAAGCTCAAGCTCAAGGGCCTGCGTGACCTGCCGCAAGCATTGAAGGAAGTGCTGGAGCGTATTCCGCGTGACGCCCACCCGATGGACGTGATGCGCACCGGTTGCTCGGTACTGGGTACCCTGGAGCCCGAGCTCACCTTCGAAGCCCAGCGCGACAAGACCGACCGCCTGCTGGCGCTGTTCCCGGCAGTGATGTGCTACTGGTACCGCTTCACCCACCATGGCGTGCGCATCGATTGCACCAGTGACGAAGACACGCTCGGCGGCCACTTCCTGCACCTGCTGCACGGCAAGAAGCCTAGCGAGCTGCACGTCAAGGTCATGAACGTGTCGCTGATCCTGTACGCCGAGCACGAGTTCAATGCCTCGACTTTCACTGCCCGCGTTTGCGCCTCGACCCTGTCCGACCTGTACTCCTGCGTCACCGCTGCCATCGGCTCGCTGCGCGGCCCGCTGCACGGCGGTGCCAACGAGGCGGCGATGGAGCTGATCGAGCGCTTCCAGAGCCCGCAGGAAGCCACCGCCGAGCTGCTGCGCATGCTGGAGCGCAAGGACAAGATCATGGGCTTTGGCCATGCCATCTACAAAGAGTCCGACCCGCGCAACGAGGTGATCAAGGGCTGGTCGAAGCAGCTGGCCGACGAAGTGGGCGACAAGGTGCTGTACCCGGTTTCCGAAGCCATCGACAAGACCATGTGGGAGCAAAAGCGGCTGTTCCCCAACGCTGACTTCTACCATGCCTCGGCGTACCACTTCATGGGCATCCCGACCAAGCTGTTCACCCCGATCTTCGTCTGCTCGCGCCTGACCGGCTGGGCAGCCCACGTCTTCGAGCAGCGCGCCAACAACCGCATCATCCGCCCGAGCGCCGAGTATGTCGGCGTCGAGCAGCGCCAGTTCGTGCCGATCGAGCAGCGCTGACAGACCGAACCTGTGGGGTGGCCTGTTCCGGCCTCATCGCCGGCAAGCCAGCTCCCACAGGTGTTGCACCGCCTTTGAGGCTTGTGCTGTACCTGTGGGAGCTGGCTTGCCGGCGATGAGGCCGGAACAGCCAACACAGGACAGCAATTAGAAAGCTATCCACGACCGTACCGTGACCGAGCCTGATAACGATATGAACACAGCATTCCGCAAGCACCTGCCAGGCACCGACCTGGACTACTTCGATGCCCGTGCGGCGGTCGAGGCTATCAAGCCCGGCGCCTACGACGGCCTGCCTTACACGTCCCGCGTGCTCGCCGAGAACCTGGTGCGCCGCTGCGATCCGGCAACCCTCGACGCCTCGCTGGGCCAGCTGATCGAGCGCCAGCGCGACCTCGACTTCCCGTGGTTCCCGGCCCGCGTGGTGTGCCACGACATCCTCGGTCAGACCGCGCTGGTCGACCTCGCCGGCCTGCGCGATGCCATCGCCGACAAGGGTGGCGACCCGGCTGCCGTCAACCCGGTGGTGCCGGTGCAACTGATCGTCGACCACTCGCTGGCAGTGGAGTGCGGTGGCTTCGACCCGCAGGCCTTCGAAAAGAACCGGGCCATTGAAGACCGCCGCAACGAAGACCGCTTCCACTTCATCAACTGGACCAAGAAGGCGTTCAAGAACGTCGACGTGATCCAGCCGGGCAACGGCATCATGCACCAGATCAACCTGGAGAAGATGTCGCCTGTCATTCACAACGACCGTGGCGTGGCCTACCCGGACACCTGCGTCGGCACCGACAGCCACACCCCGCATGTCGATGCCCTGGGTGTGATCGCAATCGGCGTGGGTGGCCTGGAAGCCGAGAACGTGATGCTCGGCCGCGCCTCCTGGATGCGCCTGCCGGAAATCGTCGGCGTCGAGCTGACCGGCAAGCTGGCGCCGAACATCACCGCCACCGACCTGGTGCTGGCCCTGACCGAATTCCTGCGCAAACAGAAGGTAGTTGGCGCCTATCTGGAGTTTCACGGTGAAGGTGCCCGGGCCCTGACCTTGGGCGACCGCGCCACCATTTCCAACATGGCGCCTGAATACGGCGCCACCGCAGCGATGTTCGCCATCGACCAGCAGACCATCGACTACCTGCGCCTGACCGGCCGTGAAGAGCAGCAGGTCAAGCTGGTAGAAACCTATGCCAAGGCGACCGGCCTGTGGGCCGACAGCCTGGGCGGCGCCGTCTACGAGCGCGCCTTGAGCTTCGACCTGTCGAGCGTGGTGCGCAACATGGCCGGCCCGTCCAACCCGCACGCGCGCGTGGCTACCAGCGACCTGGCAGCCAAAGGCATTGCCGGCAGCTGGGAAGAGGTGCCGGGGCAGATGCCGGACGGCGCGGTGATCATTGCCGCCATCACCAGTTGCACCAATACCAGCAACCCGCGCAACGTGATCGCCGCAGGCTTGATTGCACGCAATGCCAACAGGCTGGGCCTGGCCCGCAAACCGTGGGTCAAGTCGTCGCTGGCGCCAGGTTCCAAGGCTGTGCAGCTTTACCTGGAAGAAGCCGGGCTGGAGAAGGAGCTGGAGCAACTCGGTTTCGGCATCGTCGCCTTCGCCTGCACCACCTGCAACGGGATGTCTGGCGCCCTGGACCCGGCGATCCAGCAAGAAATCATCGACCGAGACCTGTACGCCACCGCCGTGCTGTCGGGTAACCGCAACTTCGACGGGCGTATCCACCCGTATGCCAAGCAGGCCTTCCTGGCCTCGCCGCCGCTGGTGGTGGCCTATGCCATTGCCGGTACCATCCGCTTCGACATCGAGAAGGATGTGCTGGGCGTGGTCGATGGCAAGGAAATCCGCCTCAAGGATATCTGGCCGAGCGATGAAGAGATCGACGCCGTGGTGCGTGCTGCGGTCAAGCCGGAACAGTTCCGCAAGGTGTACATCCCGATGTTCGCCATCGAGGAAGACCGTGGGCCGAAGGTGGCGCCGCTGTACGACTGGCGCCCGATGAGCACCTATATCCGCCGCCCGCCGTATTGGGAAGGTGCGTTGGCGGGTGAGCGAACCCTGCGCGGCATGCGCCCGCTGGCAGTGCTGCCGGACAACATCACCACCGACCACCTGTCGCCGTCCAACGCCATCATGCTCGACAGTGCTGCCGGTGAGTACCTGGCGAAAATGGGCTTGCCGGAAGAGGACTTCAACTCCTACGCCACCCACCGGGGCGACCACTTGACCGCTCAGCGTGCCACGTTCGCCAACCCCAAGCTGTTCAATGAAATGGTGCGCAAGGAAGACGGCAGCGTGAAGCAGGGCTCGCTGGCGCGTATCGAGCCGGAAGGCAAGGTCACCCGCATGTGGGAGGCCATCGAGACCTACATGCAGCGCAAACAGCCGCTGATCATCGTTGCCGGCGCCGACTACGGCCAGGGTTCGTCCCGCGACTGGGCGGCCAAGGGCGTGCGCCTGGCGGGGGTCGAGGCCATTGTCGCCGAAGGCTTCGAGCGCATTCACCGCACCAACCTGGTGGGCATGGGTGTATTGCCGCTGGAGTTCAAGCCGGGCACCGACCGCAAGACCCTGGGCCTGGACGGTAGCGAGACCTATGACGTGCTTGGCGCACGTACGCCACGGGCAACCTTGACGCTGGTGGTTACCCGCGCCAATGGCGAGCGCCTGGAAGTGCCGGTGACCTGCCGCCTGGACACCGCCGAGGAAGTGTCGATCTACGAAGCGGGCGGGGTGCTGCAGCGCTTTGCCCAGGACTTCCTCGAAGCGACCGCCTGAGCATGAAGCGGGGGCCGCTGTGCGGCCCTTTCGCGACACAAGGCCGCTCCCACAGCGTCACGCGATCCCTTTAGGAGCGGCCTTGTGTCGCGATGGGCTGCGAGGCAGCCCCAGAGGCCATATGCATTTCAGACAGGACAGCACATCAATGGCACACGTACCGCAAGTAAAAATCCCCGCCACCTACATCCGGGGCGGCACCAGCAAAGGCGTGTTCTTCCGCCTGCAAGACCTGCCCGAGCAGGCGCAGATCCCTGGCCCCGCCCGCGACGCACTGCTGCTGCGGGTCATTGGCAGCCCCGACCCTTACGGCAAGCAGATCGACGGCATGGGCGGCGCCACGTCGAGCACCAGCAAGACCGTGATCCTGTCGCAAAGCATCAAGCCTGAGCATGATGTCGACTACCTGTTCGGCCAGGTCAGCATCGACAAGGCTTTCGTCGACTGGAGCGGCAACTGCGGCAATCTGTCCGCCGCAGTCGGTTCGTTCGCCATCAGCAGCGGCCTGGTCGACCCGGCGCGCATCCCACGCAACGGCATGGCCACGGTGCGTATCTGGCAGGCGAATATCGGCAAGACCATCATCGCCCATGTACCGATCACCGAAGGTGAAGTACAGGAAACCGGCGACTTCGAGCTGGACGGGGTGACCTTCCCGGCGGCAGAGGTGCAACTGGAGTTTCTTGACCCGGCTGCCGACGAAGACGGTGGCGGTGGTGCCATGTTCCCGACCGGCCAGCTGATCGATGACCTGGAGGTGCCGGGTGTCGGTACCTTCAAGGCCACCTTGATCAACGCGGGCATCCCGACCATCTTCGTGAACGCGGCGGATATCGGCTACACCGGTACCGAACTGCAGGACGCCATCAACGGCGACCCGCAGGCGCTGCTGCGTTTCGAGACCATTCGTGCTTATGGCGCCGTGCGCATGGGGCTGATCGACAACGTCGACCAGGCTGCCGGGCGTCAGCACACACCAAAAGTGGCGTTCGTTGCGCCACCGAACACCTACACTGCGTCCAGTGGCAAGGCGGTGCAGGCAGGGGATGTCGACCTGTTGGTGCGAGCCTTGTCGATGGGCAAGCTGCACCATGCCATGATGGGTACGGCGGCGGTGGCAATCGGCACCGCGGCGGCCATTCCGGGCACGCTGGTCAACCTCGCCGCTGGCGGGGGCGAACGCAGCGCTGTGCGTTTCGGTCACCCCTCGGGCACCCTGCGGGTCGGGGCCGAGGCGCGCCGCGTAGAGGGTGAATGGACAGTGACCAAGGCAATCATGAGCCGCAGTGCTCGCGTGCTGATGGAGGGCTGGGTTCGCGTGCCTGGCGATAGCTTCTAAAGCACCACTGGCGCTCGGCTTTAGTTCGTTGGGGCCGCTTTGCGGCCCTTCGCGGGCTCGCCCGCTCCCACAGGGTGACCACAGGTTCTGATGCTGTGATCCCCTGTGGGAGCGGGCGAGCCCGCGAAGGGCTGCACAGCAGCCTCGGCAATTCTGAAGGGAGCTGGATATGAGCGCCAACGTAGACCTCAATGACCGCCCGGACTACGACCGGGTGTTACAAACCCTGGCCGACTACGCCCTCGGCTACCGGGTCGAGTCCCTCGAGGCCCTGGACACCGCACGCAACTGCCTGATGGACACCCTTGGCTGCGGCCTGCTGGCCCTGCGCTTCCCTGAATGCACCAAGCTCCTTGGCCCTCAGGTGGAAGGCACGCTGGTGCCCAATGGCGCCCGCGTCCCCGGCACCGCCTACCGCCTCGACCCGGTCAAGGCGGCCTGGGACATCGGCTGCACGGTGCGCTGGCTGGACTACAACGACACCTGGCTGGCCGCTGAATGGGCTCATCCTTCGGACAACCTTGGCGGCATCCTGGCCGTTGCTGATCACCTGTCACAGAAGCACGTAGCCGCGGGTGAGGCGCCGCTGCTGATGCGTGATGTGCTTGCAGCCATGGTCATGGCTCATGAGATCCAAGGTGTGCTGGCACTGGAAAATTCCTTCAACCGCGTCGGCCTCGATCACGTGATTCTGGTGAAGGTGGCCTCGACCGCCGTTTGTGCCAAGTTGATGGGGGCCAATCGCGAGCAGATGCTCTCGGCCTTGTCCCATGCCTTCGTCGACGGCCAGGCCCTGCGCACCTACCGCCACGCGCCCAATGCGGGCTCGCGCAAGTCCTGGGCCGCTGGTGATGCTTCCAGCCGGGGCGTGCGCCTGGCCGATATCGCCTTGCGCGGGGAAATGGGCGTACCGGGCGTGCTCACTGCGCCACAGTGGGGCTTCTACGACGTGTTGTTCAGCCATACCAACAAGGACCTGGCACTCAAACCTGCCGGGCAGCAGGAGCTGCGCGTGCCGCAAGCTTTGGGCAGCTACGTGATGGAAAACGTGTTGTTCAAGGTCAGTTTCCCTGCCGAATTCCATGCCCAGACCGCCTGCGAGGCGGCGGTAACCCTGCATCCACTGGTGCGCAACCGCCTGCATGAAATCGACCGTATCGTCATCACCACCCAGGAGTCGGCGATCCGCATCATTTCCAAGAGCGGGCCGCTGGCCAATGCTGCCGATCGTGACCACTGCCTGCAGTACATGGTGGCGGTGCCGCTGATCTTCGGCCATCTGGTGGCGGAGCATTATGAGGATGCCTTCCATGCCAACCACCCCAGCATCGACCGCCTGCGCGAGAAGATGGAGGTGGTGGAAGACCCGCGCTTCAGTCGCGAGTATCTGGAGCCGGACAAGCGTTCGATCGCCAACGCGCTGCAAGTGTTTTTCAAGGATGGCAGCAGCACTGACAAAGTGGTGGTGGAATACCCGATCGGGCACCGGCGGCGGCGCGGGGAGGGTATTGCGTTGCTGGAGGACAAGTTCAGGGCCAACCTGGCGACGCGTTTTGCCCGGCAGCGGTGTGAACAGATTGTGAGTGTGTGCAAGGACCAGCAGCGGCTGGAAGGGATGGCAGTGCACAGGTTCGTGGATTTGTTTGTGATTTAAGGTTGCCTGTACTGGCCCTATCGCCGGCAAGCCAGCTCCCGCAGGTACTCCAAAGTTCTCAAGACCTGTGGAGTACCTGTGGG
>NZ_JAFBKA010000040.1:0-56147 GCF_022760795.1 Pseudomonas sp. BP01 | reverse complement strand
CTTTCTCGGTCACTTGCTTGACCGCTTCGATCTTGAATTCTTCAGGGTAACGCTGACGACTCATGGCACCTCCTATTTGGGCCTCATTATGAGGCTTGGAGGTGTCTACGAAACCAGGGGCGATTCACACAAAGGCAGCCGGGGCATGCTTGGCTTTAATGGTGAGCGATATGACCCGCCCACCCACACATATGCCTTGGGCCAGGGCTACCGCAGCTACAGCCAGGTCTTGATGCGCTTTCAGAGACCCGACGATCTCAGCCCATTTCTGGAAGGCGGGCTGAATGCCTATGCCTATTGCAAGAATGATCCGGTAAATTATCAAGACGGCTCAGGGCACGCCCCGACGGTTGCGCAATTGCAGGCAGCCATCAACAAGCGGCGGCGCCCCGCAACGGCCCAGGCCGAGCCTGCTCTGGTCAATGCCTATCAAAAGGCGAAGAGCGTCAACGTTGAAGAAGGCACCCTCTTTGAAAGAAAATACTCGGCTCACTACAAGCATTTCCAGGAACGAAAAACACTTATCAACCAACTGGATCGCCTGAACACTTTTAATGAGTTACTCAATAGCGACCTCGAGCACCTCTGGAACCCTGCCACTCGACTTAAATACAGAAAACACAACCTCTTCCCTGCTTATCGGCGCCGCCTTACTTCAATGAATCAAAGCCTCCAAGCAGTAATGATTGAAAAAGATAGCATCCAGCATCGCCTGCAAGAGATTCGCTGGTAGGTCGCAAACTCACACCGACGGTGCTGTGGCCGCTGCTGGCGTTGTCCACAAACTACCCAGATTCTGCAACAACGACCCGGCAATCCCCTGCTGCCCCAGGTACTGCAGGATCAACGGCGCAAACTGCCCGATCATCCCGGTATCCATCCCCAGCGCCTTGAACGCGCTGTCGAGGTCGCTGCGGTTTTCCACGTTGTTGCCCAGTGCGTTGCTCAAAGCCGATTGGCTTTCGCTGTTCTTGCCCAGCAAATCGCCCAACCCACTTAACCCGCCCAACGCATTCGCACCGGCCAGCAGGTCCAGCCCCGGCACTGCCTGGGTCAGCTGGCCGTAGTCATCGCTGCTGAGGTTGTTGCGCGCCAGTCCCAACATCGCCCCTGCCCCGCCAACGGCCTGTTCGGGGGTGATCTTCAGTTCGCTGCCCAACGTGTTGAGCAGATTGGCCTGGGCCTCGGGTGCCTGTACTTGGCCCTGCTGCTTCTGAGTTTGCATCGCGGACACGGCGTTGGCGGCGTCACTGAGGTTAAAGGCGAACACCGGGCTTGCGGCCAGAGTCATCAGGGTTGCCAAGGTGAATGCTTTCATCGGTAGGGACCTCGTGGGCCGGGATGGCCTGGAAAACGAGGCATTGGACGTTGGAGTTGGTGGAATGTTCCGGGCCGGCTGTCGGTCAAATTGCGTCCACTGGGGGAAACTCGCCTGTTATTTTTGCTAGTAGCCGGGTGAAGCGATCTCTCTGATACTGCAATGAATTCTGAGTGCACGCGATAAATGCCAACCAAAACCGAGTGTTTAACGATGAAAGCAAAAATGAGTATTGTTCGCTACACACCCTACGGCTACGCCTTGCCAATACCTGGTTCATTAACAGGTTTCAACGGTGAATGTGTGCTCGAACCCCTTAAACAATATTTCCTCGGCGCCGGCTATCGATTGTATTCACCTTCATTGATGAGGTTTTTTTCGGTCGATGTGAAAAGCCCTTTCGAAGAAGGCGGCTTCAACGCATATTCCTACTGCGCAGGCGACCCTGTAAACCGAATTGACCCGACCGGACACAGCTGGCGTAGCGTTTTCAAAGGAATAGGTAAAAGGCTTGGCCTACGCAGTGGAACCCGACAGCCACGCCCCAGCCCCATGCCACTTGCGCAACGCACTACCAGTGAACCGGCAATTGCACTTGCTGCAAACGAGCCTTCTCCACCGAGCTATACAGAGACTTTCAGTAAATTCCCGAAGCCTACAAAAAGGGCAATTAGGAAAACCCACACCAAAATCGAGAATCTCGAAGTGGAATTAGACATCGCCGAGCGTATGAATGATCGTACAGCACCTTTCTTGGCACAGGACCTCAAACATCAAATAAAAAAGAGAGACAGGCTCTGGAGCCAGCCTGTACCGGAACCGCTTCCAGCTTATGGCGAGCTCTTCCCCAATGAAACAGCACCGTCCCAAACATCTGTCGGTTCAAGAATGCGTACGGTCCGCTTTGCGGAATGACACCATCGTACAACTGGGGATAAACAGCTGAAACCTTTATTTCTGCGAGTGTCACTGAGCGGGAGGCTGTTTAAAAATGGCAAGACCTCCCGCGTCATATTGGACAGAACATGAACAAACGTCAGCATGAAAGCTCGCACTCCAGCGGGCTGCTGGCCACCGATCAGATGGCTCGGTGCTTGTCGTGCAAGGTCAGACAAGCAGCCATAAAAAACCCCTCCATGTTGAGGGGCTTTTCGCTATATCACGGCATCACGCCGCGCCCCACATCTTGTGCGGGTCGATCACAAACTTCTTCGGCACACCCGCATCAAACTCGCCATACCCTTCCGGCGCCTGATCCAGGTTGATCACCTGTACCCCCACCACTTCAGCAATATTGATACGGTCCCACATGATCGCCTGCATCAGCTGGCGGTTGTACTTCATGGTCGGGGTCTGGCCGGTGTGGAAGCTGTGCGACTTCGCCCACCCCAGGCCAAAGCGAATGCTGAGCGCGCCAATCTTGGCGGCGGCATCTACCGCGCCCGGGTCTTCGGTCACGTACAGGCCCGGGATACCGATGTTGCCAGCAACGCGGGTAACCTGCATCAGCGAGTTCAGCACGGTAGCCGGCGCCTCATGCTTGGCACCTTCGTGGCCATGGCCACGGGCTTCGAAGCCAACGGCGTCGACGGCGCAGTCCACTTCCGGCTCACCGAGAATGTCGATGATCTGCTCGTGCAGCGGGGTGTCCTTGGACAGGTCGACCACTTCGAAGCCCTGGGACTTGGCGTGGGCCAGGCGGGCCGGGTTGAGGTCGCCGACGATGACACAGGCGGCGCCCAGCAGGCGGGCCGAGGCAGCCGCAGCCAGGCCGACCGGGCCGGCGCCAGCTACATAAACGGTGCTGCCTGGACCAACCCCGGCAGTCACGGCACCGTGGTAGCCGGTGGGCAGGATGTCGGACAGGCAGGTCAGGTCACGAATCTTCTCCATGGCCTTGTCGCGGTCCGGCAGTTTCAGCAGGTTGAAGTCGGCGTATGGCACCAGCACGTATTCAGCCTGGCCGCCGGTCCAGTCGCCCATGTCGACGTAGCCGTAGGCACCGCCGGCGCGGGCCGGGTTTACGGTAAGGCAGACACCGGTGTGCATCTCTTTGCAGGAACGGCAGCGGCCGCAGGCAACGTTGAACGGCACCGACACCAGGTCGCCGATTTTCAGACGTTCGACGTCCCGCCCGATCTCGACGATTTCACCGGTGATTTCGTGGCCCAGAACCAGGCCGACCTGGGCAGTGGTGCGGCCACGGACCATGTGCTGGTCGGAGCCGCAGATGTTGGTGGAGACCACCTTCAGGATGACGCCGTGCTCGATCTTCTTGCCACGCGGGTCCTGCATTTTCGGGTAGTCGATGTGTTGCACTTCGACCTTGCCGGCGCCGAGATATACCACTCCACGATTGCCAGACATGCTCTTACCTCGCTTGATTTTTATTTATGCAGCGGTGGTTGAACGCGCCGCCATCCATGGGCGGCTTGTGTTACTGGAATGCAGTGAATTGTGGGCCTGATGGGCGATGTCGCAGTGACTGGAAGCGACAGGGAGATACCTTTTTACGGCAGGCCCAAAGGGGTGGGCCCAATCGCCGGCAAGCCGGCTCCCACAGACCTTGTGGGAGCCGGAATGATGCACTGATAGGCCCAATGCCGGGGCAAGGGCGCAAGCGAATGCCCCGGCGGCACCTGTTACTTTTGCCAGTTTCATTAATCTGGCGACTGTTCAAAACTGAAAAAGATTCACGGCCAGCGCCTGTAGATAACCCACCCGATACTCGACGTACAGCACTCAAGGATCCGAAGCCATGAGCGTATCATTGAGCAACACCCAGTTTTTCTACCAAGGCGACAAGCTGATCACCGTCAAACACGGCGACCAGCACCGCGCTATCTTCCGCAATGCCGCGATGCCGCTGGCCGAGGTGCAGGCCGGCGAAGCTTCCAGCGCCGGGCTGCTGGCAACGGACGACAAAGGGTCTGTGCTGCAGGTGGATAGCAAAGAGGAAGAGGAGACTCACGCCTACTCAAGTTATGGCCATGCCCCCACCTTGCCTTCTCCCCTGACGCTGCTTGGGTTCAATGGCGAGCGTTATGACCACGCTATTACAGGGTCATTGTTAGGCAATGGTTACCGCGGCTTCAACTCGACACTCATGCGCTTTTGCGCGCCAGATAGCTGGGGCCCTTTTTCAGTGGGAGGACTGAACACTTACTGTTATTGCCGAGGTGACCCCGTCAACCACGTCGACCCGTCAGGCCATATCCGCCTGCCCATGCTCGCAAAAGCCATTATCAAATTTCTTGGACTCCGCCATCGCCCATTGCCTTTCACCGCTTCTAACGGAAGGATGTTCATGGGTTCATCCCTACCTCGGCCATCTCGGCAGGAAGCGGCCGTCGCGCCAAGCCCAAGGCCAAGGCCAGTGACAGCCCCCCACTCAAGCATTCAGACACCACAGCAAGCGCTACCGGCGCCCGCTCTCATAGAGACACCGAGCATAGTCCCAGCTGGGGTGAACGCTTCTCCTCCTTGGCCCACGGGCGCAACCCATGGTCGTTTGCTCCCCGACTTGCCTTCTGTGCATCACAATCAATCGGCTTCGCCAGCGAGCGTTCTGCCACGTCATCAGCCAGGCACGGTGTCTCGAGCGCCCCGCTGGTCTTCCGAATCCTCGTTGTTAACAGACACTTCAACAGACTCAACACCGACGGGCAGTCCCCCTGCCAGCCCCACCCTCTCCTACTTGGAGCAACGTGCACGGGGTTTGAGAGGTAGCTCTTACTACAGCCGACGGTTCGATTAATGAAGTGCAAAAAAACCCCTCATCTGAGGTTTTTTTTGCGCGTGGCCGGTGACTGGATGCGACAAAAAGATGCTATTTAGCGGCAGCGCTTCATCACACGACCTGGCATTTCTGCCAGTAGCCAAAGGCTCGGCCCGAAACCTAGCATTGGCTTACTGTCAAACTTACAAGAGCGTTAGTGATGAGTGAATTCAAATCAGATATCGAGAAGAAGATCGCACTGGCCACGATGAGCGTCGACGATGAAATCGTTTTCGCTGGGGCGCCTGGTCCGACCCGGGTCACCCGCAAAAGCTGGCGAGAAAACACCTCGCAGATGCTGAAGGTCACCGTATTCACTGAAGGTGGCCCTGGCTATGCGGATTCGGCTTTCCAATTCAGCAAAGCGCAAGCGGAGTCGTACATGAAAGTCGGCGACACTTACACTCAAGAGACTGATGACAGCGATGTGGACTACCGCATCATCAGCAAGACCTGGACCTTCGTCGATGGCGGCACCCTGAAGGTTCAGATCGGCTACGAGAAAGAATAATAGGGTCGTCCGTACCTGACGACCCTATTGTTCACAGCACCACGGTGCGGTTGGCATTCAGAAACACCCGCCGCTCGATGTGATACCCCACAGCCCGCGCCAGGGTCAGGCATTCGATATCCCGCCCCTTGGCAATCAGGTCTTCCGGATAGTGGCTGTGGTCCACCACCTCGACGCCCTGGGCAATGATCGGCCCTTCGTCGAGGTCGTTGTTGATGTAGTGCGCCGTGGCGCCGACCATCTTCACGCCCTTGTTGTACGCCTGGTGGTAAGGCTTGGCGCCCTTGAAACCCGGCAACAGCGAGTGGTGAATATTGATCGCCCAGCCATCCAGGCGCCGGCACAGCTCGGGCGACAGCACCTGCATGTAACGGGCGAGAATAACCAGCTCGGCACCGGTTTCCTCGATCACCTGCAGCACCTTGCGCTCTTGCCCCGCCTTGTCGTTGGGGTCGAGGGCGAAGTGGTAGTAAGGGATCTTGTGCCAGTGCGCCAGGGGTTCGAGATCGGGGTGGTTGGACACCACCGCAACCACGTCCATGCCCAGCTGGCCGATGCGCTGCCGGTACAGCAGGTCGTTCAGGCAGTGGTCGGCCTTGGACACCATGATCACCACCTTGGGGCGGTGATTGGGTGCGGTCAGCTCGAAGGCCATGCCGAACGCTTCGCTGCGCTCGGCCAGGCCGGCACGGAAGCCCGTTTCGTCGAAATCGTCCGGCTGGCGGAATTCGACGCGAATGAAGAAGCGCCCCGACTGCCGGTCATCGAAGGAGTGGTGCTCCGTCACGTAGCAGCGCTGCTCGAAGAGATAACGCGTCACCACGTCGACGGTGCCGAGCATGCTCGGGCAGTCGGCGGTGAGAATCCAGGTATCCGGTGCCCGACTCATGTTCTGCTCTCCTTAAGCTTCGATGCTCAGGCCGTATTCGGCCGAAGCGTCCTGCAGCCACAGCCACCAGTAGTCGGCGAAGCTGCGGCGAATCACCAGCTCCCAGGTGTCTTCGGCGGTACGGCGGATCACCAGTTGCGACTTGGCGAACACGGTACCTACGGCCTTGCCCACCGGGAAGTTGTTCGGGTGAACATCATAGCTGGTGGATTTCATCAGCACTTCGCGCACGTTCGGGCCGCGCAGTTCCAGCAGGCTTTGCCCGCCGCTGACGTTGACCACCTGGATGTGCTGGCCTTCAAGGGCTGCGCGCAGCTTTTGCTCGACTGCCAGCTCCTGGCCACCGGGCACGATCAGCAGCCACTCGTCGGGGCCGACCCATTGCAGCGACATGTCGTTGTTGGCGACCACGGTCAGGGCCACTGGCAGCTCCAGGCCCAGGGCCTTGTGCACGCCGGCGGCGAATTCCGGGTTGTGGCCATCGCCACGCAGGGTCAGGTGGCCAAGGAACTTGCGTTCACGCAGGGTCACGCCTGCGTTCTTGCGGCCTTTGCCAACCAGGCTGGCCAGGTCGGCGTGGTGCAGTGGCGACTGGGCCTTGGCCTCGGCGCCGGGGTTTTGCTGGAAGACGTTGATAGCGCTCATTTCTTACCTGCCTTGAATTCTTGTTCGTCGATGCGACGCAGCTTCTGTGTGGTGGCTACCGGCCCTATCACCGGCAAGCCAGCTCCCACAGGGATTGCACCCACCTTCAAAGCTGCATCGATCCTGTGGGAGCTGGCTTGCCGGCGATAGGCCTGGCCTGCCCGCACAGGGCCCGGAGTCAAACGTTCTGCCGCTCACCCTTCGGATCGAAGAACACCGAAGACACGATTTCCGCCTCGATCACGCTGCCATCTGCCTGCGGCGAGTAGACACGCTCGCCCATGCGCTTGAGGCCGCCTTTGACCACACCCATGGCGAACGAATAGCCCAGGGAGTTGGACGCGTAGCTGGAGGTAACGTGGCCAACCATGTCCATCGGGATCGGCTGTTTGGGGTCGAACACCAGCTGGGCGCCTTCCGGTAGCCACTTGGTCGGGTCGACCGGCTTCAGGCCTACCAGCTGCTTGCGGTTCTCGCGCACGCAGTCTTCGCGGTTCATGCCACGCAGGCCGATCCACGAGTAAGGCTTGTTGCGGCCCACACACCAGCTCATGTTCAGGTCGTCCGGGTTCATAGAACCATCGGTGTCCTGGCCCACGATGATGAAGCCCTTCTCGGCACGCAGTACGTGCATGGTCTCGGTGCCGTACGGGGTCAGGTTGTACTTCTTGCCGGCCTCGATGATCTGTTCCAGCACACCCATGGCGTAGTTGGCCTGCACGTTGACTTCGTACGACAGCTCACCGGTGAACGAGATACGGAACACGCGGGCCGGCACGCCGCCGACGTTGCCTTCCTTCCAGGTCATGAACGGGAAAGCTTCCTTGTCCATGTCGATGTCGGTCAGCTCGCTGAGCAGCTTGCGGCTGTTGGGGCCGGACAAGGTCATGGTGGCCCAGTGGTCGGTGACCGAGGTGAAGTACACCTTCAGCTCCGGCCATTCGGTCTGGTGGTACAGCTCCATCCACTGCAGCACGCGGGCGGCGCCGCCGGTGGTGGTGGTCATGATGAAGTGGTTGTCGCCAACGCAGGCGGTTACACCGTCGTCGAAGACCATGCCGTCTTCCTTGCACATCAGGCCGTAGCGGGCCTTGCCCACGTCCAGCTTGGTCCAGGCATTGGTATAGATGCGGTTGAGGAACTCGCGCGCGTCCGGGCCCTGGATGTCGATCTTGCCCAGGGTCGAGGCGTCCAGCAGGCCTACGCTGTCGCGCACGGCCTTGCACTCGCGGGCCACGGCGGCATGGATATCTTCACCGGCTTTGGGGAAGTACCAAGGGCGCTTCCACTGGCCGACGTCTTCGAACTCGGCGCCGTTCTTCACGTGCCAGGCATGCAGGGCGGTGAAGCGCACGGGCTCGAACAGGTGACCACAGTGACGGCCCGCTACGGCGCCGAAGGTGACCGGCGTGTAGTTGGGGCGGAACATGGTGGTGCCCATTTCCGGAATGGTGATGCCGATCGAACGGGCGGCGATGGCCAGGCCGTTGATGTTGCCCAGTTTGCCCTGGTCGGTACCGAAGCCCAGCGCGGTGTAGCGTTTTACGTGCTCGACCGACTCGAAGCCTTCACGGGTGGCCAGTTCGATACCGGCGGCGGTCACGTCGTTCTGCTGGTCGACGAACTGCTTCGGCCCCTTGCTGCCTTTGTCGTGCGGCACCTGGAACAGCGCCACGGTGGCCTCTTCCTTGCGCGCCACGGTTTTTGGCAGGGTGCCGACAGAGGCTTTGAAGCCTGCCTCGGTGGCTGCACGAACGCCGCCTTCGAAGCCATCGGCAATCACGTCACCGAGGGCGTAGACGCCGTTGATACCACCCACGCACTCGCGTTTCTGCGGGGCATCGCCCGGTACGAAACCGAGGATGTCGTCACGCCATACCGGGCGACCGCCCAGGTGCGAAGCCAGGTGCACGATCGGGCTGTAGCCACCGGAGGTTGCGATCAGGTCGCACTCAAGGGTTTCGCCTGGGCTGGTGACTTTGTGCGCCTGCACATCGATGGCCGCCACGCGGGCGCCGGTCACGTGCTTGCTGCCTTTGGCCTCGACCACGGCGCTGGAGGTGAGGATGCGGATGCCTTTGGCACGCGCTTCTTCAACCAGCGAGCCACGTGGGTTGTGGCGGGCGTCGGCGATGGCGACCACTTGCAGGCCAGCGTCGTGCCAGTCCAGCGCGGCGCGGTAGGCGTGGTCGTTGTTGGTCGACAGCACCAGTTTGCGGCCCGGGGCCACGCCGTAGCGGCGCACGTAGGTGGAAACAGCACCGGCCAGCATGTTGCCTGGTACGTCGTTGTTGCCGTACACCAGCGGGCGCTCGTGGGCGCCGGGCGCCAGTACCACGCGCTTGGCGCGTACACGGTGCACACGGTGGCGTACCTGGCCGATCGGGGCGCGGTCGCCGAGGTGGTCGGTGAGGCGCTCGTGAATGGTCAGGAAGTTATGGTCGTGGTAGCCGTTGACCGTGGCGCGTGGCAGCAGGGTCACTTCCGGCAGGCCTTCCAGCTCTTTGATCACGGCGTTGACCCAGTCGGCGGCAGGCTTGCCGTCGAGGGTTTCGCGGCTGTCGAGCAGGCTGCCGCCAAACTCTTCCTGCTCGTCAGCCAGGATCACACGGGCGCCGCTGCGCGCAGCAGCCAGTGCAGCGGCCAGGCCAGCAGGGCCGGCGCCGACGATCAGCACATCGCAGTGCTGGTTCATGTAGTCGTAGCTGTCCGGGTCGTTCTGCAGCGGTGCACGGCCAAGGCCTGCAGCTTTGCGGATGTACTTCTCGTACGTCATCCAGAACGATTTGGGGTACATGAAGGTTTTGTAGTAGAAGCCCGGCGGCATCATGCTGCCGCCCACCTTGCCGAGGATGCCCATGACGTCGTTGTTGACGTTAGGCCAGCCATTGGTGCTGGTGGCAACAAGGCCTGCGTACAGCGCCTGTTGGGTGGCGCGCACGTTCGGAATCTGGGTGGCTTCGCTGGAACCGATCTGCAGGATGGCGTTCGGCTCTTCGGTACCGGCAGCGATGATGCCGCGTGGGCGCGAGTACTTGAAGCTGCGGCCAACGATGTCGACGCCGTTGGCCAGCAACGCAGCGGCCAGGCTGTCACCGGCATAACCCTGGTAGGTCTTGCCGTTGAAAGTGAAGTTCAGGACCTTGCTGCGGTCGATGCGGCCGCCGCTGGCGAGGCGATAGGTCTGGCTCATACTTTTTCCCCTTGGCCTTTGACGGTCGACGGTGCGTTTGCAGCTTTACCGTTGGCGGTCACTTGCGGCTTCTCGCCAATCTTGTAGGTTTCCAGAATTTCGTAGGTCACGGTGTCGCGGGTGACGTTGAAGTACTGGCGGCAGCCGGCAACGTGGTCCCACAGTTCATGGTGAATACCGCGTGGGTTGTCACGGTAGAACATGTAGGTACCCCACTCCTCGTCGGAGCAGGCGGCAGGGTCCAGCGGGCGGGCGATGTGCGCCTGGCCAGAGGCGTGGAACTCTTCTTCGGAGCGCAGCTCGCCGCAGTGGGGACAGAAAATATGCAACATGACGGTGTCTCCGGTTAGTGGGCGACGGCGGCGGCGCCGTGTTCGTCGATCAGTGCGCCGTTGTAGAAACGGTCCATGGAGAACGGCGCGGCCAGCGGGTGCATTTCGCCCTTGGCCAGGCTCGCGGCGAAGACGTTGCCCGAACCCGGGGTCGCCTTGAAGCCGCCAGTGCCCCAACCGCAGTTGAAGAACATGTTCTTGACCGGGGTCTTGGTGATGATCGGGCAGGCGTCCGGCGAGGTGTCGACGATGCCGCCCCACTGGCGGTTCATGCGCACGCGCGAGAGATTGGGGAACATCTCGACGATGGCCTGCAGGGTGTGCTCGATCACCGGGTACGAACCGCGCTGGCCGTAGCCGACCCAGCCGTCGATACCGGCACCGATCACCAGGTCGCCCTTGTCGGACTGACTGATGTAGCCGTGCACGGCGTTGGACATGATCACGCTGTCGATGATCGGCTTGATCGGCTCGGATACCAGCGCTTGCAGCGGGTGCGATTCCAGCGGCAGGCGGAAGCCGGCCAGCTTGGCCATGTGCCCGGAGTTACCGGCGGTGACCACGCCAACGCGCTTGGCGCCGATGAAGCCTTTGTTGGTTTCCACACCAATGACCGCGCCGTTTTCCTTGCGGAAACCAATCACTTCGGTCTGCTGGATCAGGTCCACGCCCAGGGCGTCGGCAGCGCGGGCATAGCCCCAGGCCACGGCGTCGTGGCGGGCTACGCCACCACGGCGCTGAACGGTTGCGCCAAGGATGGGGTAACGGGTGTTCTTCGAGCAGTCCAGGTACGGGATTTCGGCCGCGACCTGGGCGGTGTTCAGCAGCTCGCCATCGACGCCGTTGAGGCGGTTGGCGCTGACGCGGCGCTCGGAGTCACGAATGTCCTGCAACGTGTGGCACAGGTTGTACACGCCGCGCTGGGAGAACATGACATTGTAGTTGATGTCCTGGGACAGCCCTTCCCACAGCTTCATGGCGTGCTCGTACAGCTGCGCCGACTCGTCCCACAGGTAGTTGGAACGCACGATGGTGGTGTTACGGGCGGTGTTGCCGCCGCCCAGGTAACCTTTCTCGATCACGGCAACGTTGGTGATGCCGTGCTCTTTGGCCAGGTAGTAGGCCGTGGCCAGGCCATGGCCGCCACCGCCGACGATGACCACGTCGTACACCTTTTTAGGGGTTGGCGTGCGCCACATGCGCTGCCAGTTTTCGTGGTGGCTGAGGGAGTGTTTGAAGAGGCCGAAGCCCGAGTAGCGTTGCATGGTCGTTTACTCCACTCAGCGGTAAACAGGGAAGTCTGCGCACAGCGCCGCGACGTTCTTCGCCACATCGGCTTCGACGTCTGCGTCACCGAGGTTGTCGAGGATGTCGCAGATCCAGCCGGCCAGGGCCACGCACTGCGCAACCTTGAAGCCGCGGGTGGTGACGGCCGGGGTGCCGATGCGCAGGCCCGAGGTGACGAACGGCGACTGTGGGTCGTTCGGCACGGCGTTCTTGTTGACGGTGATGTGCGCGCGGCCCAGGGCGGCGTCGGCATCTTTGCCGGTGAGGCCCTGGCGGATCAGGCTGACCAGGAACAGGTGGTTGTCGGTACCACCGGACACCACGTCGTAGCCGCGGTCGATGAACACCTGGGCCATGGCCTGGGCGTTTTCGATCACTTGTTGCTGGTAGGCCTTGAAGCCAGGCTCCAGCGCTTCCTTGAAGCACACGGCCTTGGCGGCAATCACGTGCATCAGCGGGCCGCCCTGGGCGCCCGGGAATACAGCGGCGTTCAGCTTCTTCTCGATCTCTTCGTTGGACTTGGCCAGGATCAGGCCGCCACGAGGGCCGCGCAGGGTCTTGTGGGTGGTGGTGGTCACCACATCGGCGAACGGGATCGGGTTCGGGTACAGGCCAGCGGCAACCAGGCCGGCTACGTGAGCCATGTCGACGAACAGCAGCGCACCCACCTTGTCGGCAATGGCGCGGAAGCGTGGGAAGTCGAGGGTTTTGGAGTAGGCCGAGAAACCGGCAACGATCATTTTCGGCTTGTGCTCGACCGCCAGGCGTTCGACTTCGTCGTAGTCGATCAGGCCGGTGTGGGTGTTGATGCCGTACTGCACGGCGTTGTACAGCTTGCCCGAGGACGACACTTTGGCGCCGTGGGTCAGGTGGCCGCCGTGGGCCAGGCTCATGCCAAGGATGGTGTCACCGGCCTGCAGCAGGGCCAGGTAGACGGCGCCGTTGGCCGACGAGCCGGAGTGCGGCTGGACGTTGGCGTAGTCGGCACCGAACAGCTGCTTGGCGCGCTCGATGGCCAGGGCTTCTACCTTGTCCACGTGCTCGCAGCCGCCGTAGTAGCGCTTGCCCGGGTAGCCTTCGGCGTACTTGTTGGTCAGGCCGCTGCCTTGGGCCTGCATGACGCGCTTGCTGGTGTAGTTCTCCGAGGCGATCAGCTCGATGTGATCTTCCTGGCGCTGTTCCTCGGCATTCATCGCCGCCAGCAGTGCGTCGTCGTAACCCTGGATCTGGTCTTGCTTGCTGAACATCGTGTATCTCCCGGCAGCGATCGTTTTTTGTCGTGGGGCACTGTGGCCCTTTGTGGCGATGGTATGACTGGCCGGGTCGGGTCAGATGCCTGCGCACGCCTTGCAATGGCGCGTTTACGACATTCGTTTTGCACTGGGTTCTCTGGCCCTATCGCCGGCAAGCCAGCTCCCACAGAAATTGCAGCGTCCTCAAGCCCTGTGGAGTACCTGTGGGAGCTGGCTTGCCGGCGATAGGGCCTGTACAGCCAAAGCTGAAAATCAGCCGATACACAGCTTGTATAGGCAACCGCTGAATCGATGGTTTAGAGTGCTGTTCTGCGTCGTTCACAGGACCGTGTCATGACAGATAAGAGCCAACAATTCGCCAGCGACAATTATTCCGGTATCTGCCCCGAAGCCTGGGCGGCGATGGAAAAGGCTAACCACGGCCACGACCGCGCCTATGGCGACGATCAGTGGACCGAGCGCGCCTCGGAATACTTCCGCAACCTGTTCGAAACCGACTGCGAGGTGTTTTTCGCCTTCAACGGCACCGCCGCCAACTCCCTGGCCCTGGCCTCGCTGTGCCAGAGCTACCACAGCGTGATCTGCTCCGAGACCGCCCACGTCGAAACCGACGAATGCGGCGCGCCGGAGTTTTTCTCCAACGGTTCCAAGCTGCTGACGGCGGCCAGCGTCAACGGCAAGCTGACCCCGCAATCGATTCGGGAGGTTGCCCTCAAGCGCCAGGACATCCACTACCCCAAGCCACGCGTGGTGACCATCACCCAGGCCACCGAAGTGGGCACCGTGTACCGCCCCGATGAGCTCAAGGCGATCAGCGCCACCTGCAAGGAGCTGGGCCTGAACCTGCACATGGACGGCGCGCGCTTTACCAATGCCTGCGCGTTCCTGGGTTGCAGCCCGGCCGAGCTGACCTGGAAGGCCGGCGTCGATGTGCTGTGCTTTGGCGGCACCAAGAACGGCATGGCGGTGGGCGAGGCGATCCTGTTCTTCAATCGCCAACTGGCCGAGGACTTCGACTACCGCTGCAAGCAGGCCGGGCAACTGGCGTCGAAAATGCGCTTCCTGTCGGCGCCGTGGGTGGGCCTGCTGGAAGATGGCGCCTGGTTGCGCCATGGCAACCACGCCAACCATTGCGCGCAGCTGCTGGCGTCGCTGGTGAGTGACTTGCCGGGGGTGGAGCTGATGTTCCCGGTGGAGGCCAACGGGGTGTTCCTGCAAATGCCGGAGCCTGCGATTGAAGCGCTGCGCGGCAAGGGGTGGCGGTTCTATACCTTTATCGGCAGCGGCGGGGCACGGTTCATGTGTTCCTGGGATACCGAGGAAGAGCGGGTGCGCGAGCTGGCGGCGGATATCCGCAGCATCATCACCGCCTGACAGGCCCCAATCGCCGGCAAGCCAGCTCCAACATGGACCACACAACGCTCAGGCCTGTGGTGATCCTGTAGGAGCTGGCTTGCCGGCGATGAAGCCCACACCGATCTAGAGCCTGAACCCACCCATCTGCCGCGCCAGGTCATCAGCCAAACCACGCAACGCCTGGCACTCCTCGCGGCAGCCCTGCACCTCTGCCGCCGTCTCCCGCGCCAGGTCAGAGATGCCCTGCACCGTGCGGTTGATCTCTTCGGTCACCGCCGACTGCTCCTCGGTCGCCGTGGCCACCTGATGGTTCATGTCGCTGATGTGTTCCACCTGGTCGGTAATCGCACCCAGCGACGCCCCGGTGCGCTGGCTCGATTCAACGCCACTGCCGGTCGCCTGCTGCCCCGCCTGCATCGAGCTCACCGCCGAACCCGCGCCCTGCTTCAAGCGTTGGATCATCTGTTGCACTTCGTCGGTGGACAGCTGAGTGCGCCGCGCCAGCGTGCGCACTTCGTCGGCCACCACAGCAAACCCGCGTCCCATTTCCCCTGCCCGCGCAGCCTCGATGGCGGCGTTCAGTGCCAGCAAATTGGTTTGTTCGGAAATGCTGCGAATAACCGCCAGAACCTCATCGATAGAGGCGACTTCGTCGGCCAACTGGCTGACTGCATCGGCTGCCTTGCCGATGTCGCCCGACATGCCCTCGATGCCCTGAATCGAACGCCGTACCACCTCGCGCGCCTGCAAGGCCTCATCCCGTGCCGACTGCGAGGCCTGCGCCGCATCACCGGCATTGCGGGCAATGTCCTGCACAGTCAGGCCCATTTCGTGTACGGCAGTGGCAACCATTTCGGTCATTTCCTGCTGCCGCCCTGAGCGTTCTGCCGTGTTGTCCACCACCTGGGTCACCTGCTCAACCGCCCGATGCAGCCGTTCGGAAGTCTGCAACACCTCGCCAATCAGGCTGCGCTGGCTGTCGAGAAAGCGGTTGAAACCCCGGGCCAGGTCACCCAGTTCGTCCTCGCGCGAATCATCCAGGCGGTGGCTGAGGTCGCCTGCGCCACTGCCAATCTGTACCAGCGCAGCGGTGACGCGGCGCACAGGGCGCACCAGGCCCCGCGCCAGCAGCACCACCAGCAGCAGCGACACCAGGGCCACGGCGCCACCGATCAGGCTGGTCAGCCATACCGCCTGATGCATTTGTGCGTAGATTTCCGACTCCGGCACCTCGGCTACCAGGGTCCAGTTGAGGTCGCGCAGGGGCAGGCCGAGAGCCAGGTAACGCTCGCCGTCACGGCTGAAACGGCTGCTGCGCAGGCCCTCGCCGCCCGTCATCACGGCCTTGGCAGCGTCCGTACCGAGCTGCTCGGTGAGCTGGCGCTTACCGCTGAAAGCTGCGTCCGGGTGCACCTGGATCAGGCCGTCGTTACGTACCAGGAAGACCTTGCCATGCTCGCCAAAGCTGAAGTCGTGAATCAGCTTCGACAGCTCGGTCATGCGCAGGCCCATGCCGGCCACGCCCACCAGTTGACCATTTTTTTCCACGCGGTAATCGATGAACAGCGCCAGCTCCCCGGTGGCACCGTCAATGTCGATATTGATAAACCGTTCGGCGCCGCTGTCGATGTAGCCGTAGAACCACTTGTCCTTGGGGTTACTACGGCTGAGGGTGCGGTCCAGGCCATTCTCGTTGTAGTAGTGGCCGGTTTCGGTCGAGGCAAACAAGGTGGTGAAGGCTCGGTTGCGCTGTTTGGCGGCGTCCAGGTATTCGATGAATGCTGCAGCGTGCGCGGGGTCTTCACCGGCCGCCAGCCAGTCGCGTAGCAGGGTGTTGCCGGCAATGTCCGCCGCAGCCACCAGTGGCTGGCCGAGCATGCGCTCGATGTCATTGCGGATGGCCTCGACACTGGCGGGCAGGGCAGTGTCGACCAGGTAGCGGTCGGTAAGGCGGTTGAGCGCCACGGTGAAAATGATGACCACCACCAGGATGCTGGCCAGCAAGGCGGCGCCCATGCTGGTGATCAACTGCCACTGGATGCTTTTACGCCAGATACGCATGCCCTACTCCCCCGCACATTATTGTTTTGGGTGAAGTGTATACACTTGCGTATCCAGTTAATCCAGTGACCTGGAACAATGAGTTGGGGCTTTGGGGCTGCTGCGCAGCCCATCGCGACACAAGGCCGCTCCTACAGGGGAACGCATAACCCTTGGAGGAGCGGCCTTGGGCCTTTCAGCTATCGATCAGGACTCTGCAATGGTCCGAACGATGGCGTCCACCGTGGCGTCGATCTGCGCCTGGGTACGCGCAAGGGTCTGCTGATGTTCTTTCTGCAGTTCAACCTGTTTGGAGCACAGGTTAAGGGCAGCCAGCACCAGCAGCTTGTCCCCGATCAGGGTCGGGTACTGACGCTTGGTTTCGTTCAGGGCGGTGTTGAGCATCCGCACCGCCTGGGCCAGGGTTTCTTCCTGGCCTTCGGGCGCCTTGATCGAATAGTCGATGCCGAGAATCGACACCACATTGACCGGCTGCTCTTGCAATCTCATGCGCCAACAACGCCAGCGCTGGCGCGATCAACCAGGGCTTGCAGGCGGGCGGCGGTGCTGCCGTTCTTCTCTTCCTGCTCCATCAGCGACAGCTGCAGGGTTTCGTTCTCTTCCTTTGCCTGGGCCAGTTGCGTGCCGAGGGCAGCGTTCTGCTCGGTGAGTTGAGCGTTTTTCTGCATCAGGTCGCTGACCAGTTGCTCGATTTGATTCAGGGAAGCTTCCAGCATGGGTCTATCTCAGGTTGTTGCGAGGGGCGCACACGATAAAGAAAAGCGCGGCCCATCGCCATTAAAAATCGGATTCACAAGGTGTCTGGCCCGCAGATTGACAGGGTAATCACCCCCTTGTTCCGACCTGGGTCAACCGCCGGTCAGGAAAAGGTTAGCTACCTCACAATTTTTGCGGGTTGCACTCAAGACTGACCAGTCACGACCGATAGCCCGGCAAGTCATGTTTTGTCGCACTTTGCGCACTCTTTATCCCTTGCCTGGATCCTCCTCTCCATGTCTTTACGTAACATGAATATCGCCCCGCGCGCGCTGCTCGGCTTCGCGCTTATCGGCCTGCTGATGCTCGGCCTCGGTATCTTCTCGCTGGTGCAGATGGGCAACATCCGCCAGGCGGGCGTGGCCATCGAGCAAGTCAGTGTGCCCAGTATCAAGATCCTCGACGAAATCACCGCGCTCAACCTGCGCATGCGCACCCTCTCCTACCGCCTGCTGACCAACCGCGAGCCTGCAATCCAAAGCGATACCCTCAACCTGCTGGCCCAGCGCAACAGCCAGATCGACCGCGCACGCCAGGCCTACCTGCCAATGATCGGCGCCGCCGACGAACAGGCCGCGTTCGAACAGTACGGCCAGTTGCTTGAGCAGTACCGCCAACTGGAATCGCGCATGCGCAGCCTGAGCCAGGCCGACCGCGTCGACGAACTGCGCGACCTGCTCAACCGCGACCTGCTGGCCAATTCCGAACAGATCAACAAGGTCATGGACACGCTGGTGCGCATCAACACCGACCAGACCCGCGCCACCAACGAGAAAGCCGCCAGCCAATACGCTGCGGCCTTTGCCCTGGTGATCGGCCTGCTGGTTGCGGCTACCGTGCTGACCTTCGCCTGCGCCTTCCTGCTGACCCGCAGCATCGTCAAGCCGATCGATGAGGCACTCAAGTGCGCAGAGCAAGTCGCCGATGGTGACCTGACCCATGTCATCCGCGCCGAAGGTACCGACGAAGCCGCGCGCCTGCTGCGCGCCATGGCCCGCATGCAGGACAAGCTGCGCGACACCCTGCAGCAGATCGCAGGCTCTGCCACCCAGCTGGCCTCAGCCGCCGAAGAGCTGAATGCCGTCACCGACGAAAGTGCCCGTGGCCTGCAACAGCAGAACAACGAGATTGAACAGGCCGCCACTGCCGTCACTGAAATGACCAGCGCTGTGGAAGAGGTGGCGCGCAATGCCGTGAGCACCTCGGAAGCCTCCAGTGAAGCCAGCCGTTCTACTGGCGACGGTCGTGACCTGGTGATGGAGACCGTGGGCGCCATCGAGCGCATGAGCGGTGATGTGCAGGCCACTGCCAAGTTGATCACGCACCTGGCCGAACAGTCGCGTGACATCGGCAAAGTGCTGGATGTGATCCGTGGCCTTGCGGACCAGACCAACCTGTTGGCACTCAACGCCGCGATCGAGGCAGCCCGTGCCGGTGAAGCAGGCCGTGGCTTTGCCGTGGTGGCGGACGAGGTGCGCGCACTGGCGCACCGTACCCAGCAGTCGACCAGCGAGATCGAACGGATGATCGGCAGCATTCAAGGCGGTACGGAAGAGGCGGTGGAATCGATGCGCACCAGCACCGAACGTGCCGAGTCGACGCTGAACATCGCCCGTGGCGCGGGCATGGCGCTGGATACCATTGCCGGGGCAGTGGCGCAGATCAACGAGCGTAACCTGGTGATTGCCAGCGCGGCGGAAGAGCAGGCACAAGTGGCGCGGGAAGTGGACCGCAACCTGGTGAACATCAATGACCTGTCGGTGCAGAGTGCTACCGGGGCGCATCAGACCAGTGCGGCGAGTGCTGAGCTGTCGCGCCTGGCGGTTGACCTTAATGGTCTGGTAGCCCGTTTCCGCACCTGAAAAGTTGGGGCCGCTTTGCGGCCCATCGCAGGCAAGCCAGCTCCCACATCGACCGCGTGTGCAGTACCTGTGGGAGCTGGCTTGCCGGCGATGGGCTGCGAAGCAGCCCCCTGCAATCTCGGATCAGTGGATCAGTAATCGATCCGCACATCCCCTTTCGGCACGCTGCAGCACGACAGGATGTAGCCCTCGGCTTCATCCTCTTCGGTAATGCCGCCGTTGTGCTCCATCTCCACTTCGCCACCCAGCTTCAGCACCTTGCAAGTGCCGCAGATGCCCATGCCGCAAGCTTTCGGGATCATCAGGCCAACCTTGGCCGCCGCCGCATGCACGGTCTCGCCCGGGGCGATGCGGATGCTCTTGTCGCTGCCGATGAACTCCACCAGGTTGAGGTCGGAAACATCCAGCTCCGGTGCATCGGCCGCCTGCTCGGCGTGCTCCACTGCATCGGCCTTGGCCTCAGGTGGCGTCGCGCCGAACGACTCCTCGTGGTAGTTCTTCATGTCGAAACCGACCGCTTCGAGCATGCGCTTGACCGCCGTCATGTAAGGCGTCGGGCCGCAGCAGAACACCACGCGCTCCATGTAGTCAGGGGCAATCAGCTCCATCAGCCGCTGGTTCAGGTAACCGCGGTACCCCGCCCATGGTTCGCCCAGGCCATGCTTCTCGCAAATGATATGCAGGCTGAAGTTGGGGATGCGCGAAGCCATCTGTTCCAGCTCGCGGTGGTAGATGATGTCTTTCGGTGAACGGGCGCTGTGCACGAACACCATGTCGACATTGGCGTTGGTGTCGTAGAACCAGCGCGCCATCGACATGACCGGGGTAATGCCCACACCGCCCGACAGGTACAGCGCCTTGCCCGCCGGGAAGTCGATGGCGTTGAACAACCCCACCGGGCCGTGCACCGGCAGCTCGGCGCCTTCGTGCATGGTGTCGTGCAGGAAGTTGGACACCAGGCCGCCCGGCACGCGCTTGACGGTGATCGAGAAGCTGTACGGCACCGACGGCGAACTGGAAATGGTGTAGGAACGCATCACCGGCTTGCCTTCGATCTCCAGCTCCAGGGTGACGAACTGCCCGGGCTTGAAGAAGAACATGATCGGCTGATCGGCCATGAAGCAGAAAGTGCGCACGTCCCAGGTCTCCTGGATGACCTTGACGCAGCGCACGATGTGGCGGCCGTTGGCCCAGGTCTGGGTGGTGACCGGATTGAGGAAGGTATCGGACATGTTCATCTCCAGCAGCCGACTATTGGGCTTTTTATGGCTCGGATAATGCGCAAGCTTGCGACTGCATACATTCCTGCCAGCGACATCGGCGTGCTTATCGCGACCAGCCCCGCACTACAAGGGCTGGCGCGTCGTAATTCAAATCGGCCATGTCGCCCATGGATACGGTTCGTAGCAGCTTCGGACGCACACTCCACGGCAAATAAACACGCCAGCTGTTTAAACAAAGAGCCGCTGAAAACAGCCTTGCGGCAACAACAACGATTAGCCACCTTTTGCCGGCCGCACACGGCCCCGAGGAATACACGATGGACGTCACCGCAACCCTGAGCCTGGGCGATCCACTTGAACCTGCACGCAAGGCGACCGCCGAGATGCTGCAGACCCGCGAGCGCACCTACTCGCTGCCCCAGCCTTTCTACACCGACGAGCGTCTGTTCCAGATCGACATGCAGGAGATCTTCCAGAAAGAATGGTTGATCGCCGGCATGACTTGCGAAATTCCGGCGAAAGGTAACTACATAACCCTGCAGATCGGCAAGAATCCGATCCTGGTGGTACGGGGTGCCGAAGGTAAGGTGCACGCCTTCCATAACGTCTGCCGCCACCGTGGTTCGCGTTTGTGCGTAAGCGACAAAGGCAAAGTGGCCAAGCTGGTCTGCCATTACCACCAGTGGACGTATGAACTGGACGGCCGCCTGCTGTTCGCCGGCACCGAAATGGGCGCCGACTTCGACATGAAGGAATACGGCCTGAAGCCGGTACACGTGAAGGTGGCCGGCGGCTACATCTTCATCAGCCTGGCAGAAAACCCGCCTGCCATCGACGAGTTCCTGGCCACCCTGGAACACTATATGGAACCGTACGACATGGAGAACACCAAGGTGGCGGTGCACACCACCTTGATGGAAAAGGCCAACTGGAAGCTGGTGCTGGAAAACAACCGCGAGTGCTACCACTGCAGCGGTTCGCACCCGGAGTTGCTGCAAACCCTGCTGGAGTGGGACGACACCAACGACCCGCGCGCCAGCCAGGAATTCAAGGACCACGTGGCCGCTTCGGCCGCCGCCTGGGAAGCCGAAAAAATCCCGTACCTGCACAAGAGCCACGGCCTGCGTAACCGTATCGTGCGCATGCCGCTGCTAAAAGGCACGGTATCGATGACCATGGACGGCAAGCAGGCCTGCCAGAAGCTGATGGGCCGCATCAAGAACCCTGACCTGGGCTCGATGCGCATCCTGCACCTGCCGCACTCTTGGAACCACTGTATGGGCGACCACATGATCGTGTTCACCGTGTGGCCGATCAGCGCCCAGGAAACCATGGTCACCACCAAGTGGCTGGTGCACAAGGACGCCGTGGAAGGTGTCGACTACGACCCTGAGCGCATGCGCAAGGTGTGGGACGCCACCAACGACCAGGACCGCCGTTTGGCGGAAGAGAACCAGCGTGGGATCAACTCCACGGCGTACCAGCCTGGGCCTTACTCGAAGACCTACGAGTTTGGTGTGGTGAACTTCATTGATTGGTACAGTGACCGCGTGTTGGCCAATTTGGGCGCAGAGCCTGCTCCATACCTGAAAGAGGTGAAGGCGCAGTGAGTATTTAGCGTTAGCCTGCCGCGCTCCACTTGCCTGGCGAGTTGGAGCGCGTCAGCCGACGTTTGGATACCTTGGCCTGCCGCTACACGGGGACGTCATGCGGGGTCGGGCGCGCTGACCTTATCCTTGCCGCTACTGCTGTAAACCCCCTGCCCGCGTTAGCGAACATCTCCTCCACCATCGTCACATCCATGAAAGTCTCCAGAGCGACCACGGGAATTTCACGCGGGTTTGCCCACAAGTAACTCGCAACCTCACGTGCTGCAGCAAAGTTACCTATCGAACCGCCGCTCAGGTTGGTGACTGAATTCACCACGCCCAATACATCTGTCGCTGTCTGGAAGGCAGGCGTCACACCAGAGATCGCAGCAGCCAACTGCCCAGCTACCCCAGCGCTCCCGGTTATGAAAAACTGCTGATTCGAGACCCTGGATGCATGAGGCAGCTCCTGATGGTGCACGGAGGGCACATGCCCGCCTCCCCCCGCAGGGTTATTGTTGGCCCGGAAAGCGGCCCTGCGCCCCACTACATTCTTGGCAGTACGTGCCAACGAGCCGAACAACGTAGCACCGCTGGACGCCACGCCAACGATTCTGAGCACGACACCCCAGAAGGCCCCGCTCGGGTCATGGCGATTCACGGGATCGCCACCACAATAGGCGTATGCCTGGATACCTCCCTTGCCGAACGGGCTTAGCGAGTCAGAGCTGATGAACCGCCTCAGGCTCGGACTGTAGAAGCGGCGACCATTGCCCAGCGGATAACAGCCGGTCAGCGGATCCGGATGCTGACCACAGAAAGCCAGCCCTGGTAGTAGTGCGGTGCTCAAGGCACCGTAAGGCGAAAAAGCGCGCGCCTCGTGACGTCCCCTACCCAATACAGAGTGCTGGCGGTCGATGCTTAGCAGGAATGTCGTCATGGTTATCCACAATTCACGGGAGCGTGTGGACAGGGTAATGAGGGACGTTGCGTTTGCGTACTGGCAAAAATAACAGGCCGGCAACTGGTCACTATTCAACCAATCCCGTCAAGGCTCCGCGCTTTCTGGGCTACAGCGATGTTCATACACCTTGTCCACAGAGCCACTAACAGAGTTTGTGAGCAAAACGCGGCAATGCAGCCTTTGTTCTGTGGATAAGCGATTCAAGGCCTTGATAATCATGGATCAGGAGGTATTCGCCCCAATTTGATCATTTTTTAATCAACTCCTCACAAGCCATGACCTGCGCGGCTTTCAGGTAGTGCCGAACAGATTATCCACAGACCCGCTAACAGCCATTGTGGGCAAAACCAGCCAGAGGTACGCATATTTGTGTCTGAGGAGCCAGCTCGGAGCTGATCAGTTTATGATCAAAACTCTGTAAGCCACGTCATATATGGCCCCTAGCCATGCACCAACACTTTATCCACACCTTGGCGAACAGATTCCGTGGGCAAAACACAGGCGTACCTGATATTTCTGCCAGTTTCGTGAAATGCAGCGATGTGATGGGGTAATGGCTACTACTTTGGCATTATCCAGGAGTGACTTATGCACAGCTGCCAGGAGGGCACTGTGAAGTGGTTCGACGAAGGGCGGGGGATTGGGGTGATCAGCGTCGAAGGTCAAACCCGGGAATTCCTGGTTCTACGCTGCGCAGCGGTGAATGTGGGGTTGTCGAGGGGGATGCGGGTGTCATTCAATCCTGTGACCGAGGCATTGGGCTGCTGGGCGTTCAATGTGGTCAGGGAACAACATTAGCCTGTCAGGGCCAATCGCCGGCAAGCCAGCTCCCACAGGTATTGCACTGAACCCGTAGGCAGTGGTGATCCTGTGGGAGCTGGCTTGCCGGCGATGAGGCCAGTAAAGGCCTTAGCGCAGCACGCCTTCGTCCACCAGCAGCTTGAGGATGGCCTCGGCGCCTTCCTGTGGCGAAACATCCTTCAGCACCTTGCCACCGCCGCCACTGGCCTTGGCCGTTGCTGCTTTCATGCGGTCCGCACCGCTCTTGGCCTTGATCACCTTCAGGCGCTTGGGCCGAGGACGGGCCGGTTGCAACTCGGCATCGGCCAACAACTCATCTTCGACAATGGCCACATTACGCGCCGCCAGCACACCACGTCGCGCGGGCCCGAATGCGCTCTGGCGCGGCTTGGGCGCAGCGTTATCCACAGTCGCCAGCAACGGCAGGCGCACTTTCAGCCGGCGCCGCTGACCCCGCGGCAAGGCCTGCAATACCTGGGCGGTGCCGTTTTCTATCGACTCCACTTCGGCCAAACCCACGATCAACGGCCAACCGAGTTTTTCGGCCAGCAGAAATGGCAACATGCCCGACCCTTCACCCGTCTCGGCCTGGCTACCGGTCAGCACCAGCTGTGCTCCGGCGTCGCGCAGGTAATCCCCCAGCACGCCCAGCACATCGGCACCGGCCGGCTGCTCCAGCACGTCAAGATGGTCCAGGCCCATGCCCAGGTAGGCGCGCAATGCTTCTTCCTGTGGGTTGCCGGCATGCACCACCTGCAAGTTATCCCCAGCCAGCTGCAAACCCAGCTCCACAGCGCGGGCATCCTGCTCGGCGCGGCGGGCGCGGCCAGAGCTTGGGTGGGCACCGATGGAAACCAGGCTGATCACTTTCGTACTCATGCTCGTGCCCTTATGCCGCGTCGCGCTGGCCGCCGCTGCGGTAGTTGTCCACAGCCTCGATCAATGCCTTGAGAATCGCCGAGCTGTCGCCAATCACCGACAGGTCGGCCCGTTTGATCATGTCGCAACCCGGGTCCATGTTGATCGCCACCACCTTGTCGCAAGCGCCGATACCCTGCAGGTGCTGGATGGCACCCGAGATACCCACAGCCACGTACACGCGTGCGGTGACCCAGGTGCCGGTGGCGCCCACCTGGCGGTTGCGCGGCATGAAGCCGTCGTCCACCGCCACCCGCGAGGCGCCTTCGGTGGCGCCAAGGGCTGCGGTGGCCTGGTGGTACAGGTCCCAGTCCTTGACCCCGTTGCCGCCCGAGATGATGAACTCGGCCTCGGCCATGGCAATGGTGGCCGGGTCCACGGCCACCGAGCCCAGGTCTTCGATGCGCGACAGGCTGCGCGCTACGCCTGTGGACAACTCCACCGGCAACGCTTCGTGGCGGGTTTCGCTGACCGGCTCGGCGCACTCGGCCGCCGCCAGGATCAGGCGCGGCACGGCACGTTGCAGGTCTTGCTGGCCGGCACCGGCGCGGCCGATGCACTGGCCGTCCTTGACCTGCCACACCCGCGTGGCCGGGCGCTCGCCCAGCGCCGCGCCCAGGCGTCGGCCCAGTTCGCCGCCACCGCTGCGGCTGTCGGGCAGCAGCCAGTGGCGCGGGGTGAACTGGTTATCCACAGCCCGCAGGCCCTGCACCAGTTGCTCCGGTGCATAACCCTCGAAGGCCTCGCCTTCGATGACCAGCAGGCGGTCGACGCCGGCTGTGGAAAAGTTGCTTTCCTTGTGCTCGTTAAAGACTACCGCCAGCACCGCGCCGTCACTGCCGGCCAGGCTGTGGGCCAGGCCGAGCAAGTCGCGGTCGTGGCTGCTCAGGCGGCCACCGACCATGTCCGGCACCACGGCGATGTAGAACGCCGGCGCCAGCACCTGGTGCAGCGGCAGCTTGACCTCCGCCGCCGCCGTGCGCCGCCCGCCCACACCCGTGCCCTGCTGGGCGCCGCTGCGGTCGATGCGCTTGATGCCGGCCGGGCCGATGAAGCCTGCGGCAATCGCATGGGGGTTCTTGCGAATGAGGCCGTTGGGCCCCATCCAGCTGGTCTGTTGCGTCTGCATGGCCGCGTGCAGCGGATGCAGGCGGTTACGGGCGATCCACTCGGCGCGTGGGTCGCGGCGGATAATGTCGCTCATCAGTGCACCTCCGCAGGTTCACGTTTAGCCGTTTGCGGCTTTGCGGCAGACGGCGCGTCCTCTTCGATCAGCACGTCGGCCACCAGTTCGGCCAGGTCCTTGATCTGCGGGCGCGGCTCGACCACGCCTTCGAGCATGGCGGTGCACTGCGGGCAACCCACGGCCACCAACTCGGCCTCGGTTTCGCGAATGTCGTCCATGCGCATGTCGGGGATACGCTGCTTGCCCGGGATGTCGGTGATCGGCGCACCGCCGCCACCGCCGCAGCAACGGGAACGGAAGCCCGAGCGCTGCATCTCGCGCACTTCGATACCCAGCGCCTTGAGCACTTCACGCGGCGCTTCGTACTCACCGTTGTAGCGGCCCAGGTAGCACGGGTCGTGGTAGGTGACGCTGCCGCCCTTGTGCTGGCCGAGGTTGAGCTTGTTGGCCGCGATCAGTTCGGCAATGTAGGTGCTGTGGTGCTGCACCTGGTACTCGCCGCCCAATGCGCCGTACTCGTTCTTCAGCACATGGAAGCTGTGCGGGTCGCAGGTGACGATGCGCTGGAACTTGTACTTGGCCAGGGTCTGGATGTTGCGTTTGGCCAGTTGCTGGAAGGTCGCTTCGTCGCCCAGGCGGCGGGCAACGTCGCCACTGTCGCGTTCTTCCAGCCCGAGCACGGCAAAGTCCACGCCCGAGGCCTTCAGTACTTTGACAAACGAACGCAGCGTGCGCTGGTTGCGCATGTCGAAGGCACCATCGCCAACCCAGAACAGCACCTCGGTGGTTTTCACCTCCGACAGCAGTTTCAGGTTGAGGTCGGCTGCCCAGTTCATGCGACCGCCGGGGGCGAAGCCGCCGGGGTTGTCGGTGGCGATCAGGTTATCCAGCACCTCGGCGCCCTTGTTCGGGGTGGCGCCCTTTTCCAGGGTGAGGTGACGGCGCATGTCTACGATGGCATCGACGTGCTCGATCATCATCGGGCATTCCTCGACGCAGGCACGGCAGGTGGTGCACGACCACAGCGTTTCAGCGTCGACCAGGCCATTGACGATCGGCTGGTGCGGATGACCGCCATGTTCACCGATCGGCTGGCCCGGGTAAGGGCTGCCGGCAAACTTGGCGTCCGTGCCACCGGCCAGGCCGATGACCATGTCCTGAATGAGCTTTTTCGGGTTCAGCGGCTGGCCAGCGGCAAAGGCCGGGCACATGGCTTCACATTTACCGCACTGCACGCAGGCGTCGAAGCCCAGCAGCTGGTTCCAGGTGAAGTCCGCCGGCTTTTCCACGCCTAGCGGTGCGTTGGGGTCTTCCAGGTCCAGCGGCTTGAGGCCGGTGGAACGGCCGCCGCCGAAGCGCTCGGCACGGCGGTGCCAGGCCAGGTGCAGGGCACCGGCGAAGGCGTGCTTCATAGGGCCGCCCCAGGTCATGCCGAAGAACAGTTCCGACACGCCCCACAGCACGCCCAGGCCAAGTACCGCGACCATCACCCAGCCACCGGTGTTGGCAGGCAGGATGCCGGCAACCGGCAAAGTGGCAATGAAGAAGCTTGCCGCAAACACCAGCAGGCTTTTCGGCAGGCGCATCCACGGGCCTTTGGACAGGCGCGAAGGCGGATTGAGCCGACGTTTGAAGACGAAGATGGCACCGCTGAACATGATCACCGTGGCGACCAGCAGCGCGTAGCCAAGGATCTTGCTCTGCAGGCCGAAACCGTGCACCAGAATGGCCAGCGCGGCTGACAGTACGAAGCCGCCTGCGGTGGCCACGTGGGTCTTGGACATGTATTTGTCGCGCTCGACCACGTGGTGCAGATCCACCAGGTAGCGGCGCGGCATGGCCAGCAGGCCGCCGATCAGGTTGACCTTGGACGGCCGGCCACGCCGCCACATGCGCACCCGGCGCAGGGCGCCGAGCACCGCCAGGCCAAGGGCAGCGAACAGCAGAATAGGTAGAAGGGTGTTCAACATGGGAGGCTCCCACAACAACAGCTGAATTCTTGCGCCGCTATGCCCCTTGTGGGAGCGGGCTTGTCCCGCGAAGACGTCCGGCCTGACAACATCGTTGTTGGTGCTGACGCATTCGCGGGGCAAGCCCGCTCCCACAGGGGTCTACGGCGTTTAGGCGCGCTGGATCAGAAATCCTTGCACAGCCGCAAGGCGTCGTAGATCGCCGCATGCACGTTGCGCTGGGCCACGCAGTCGCCGATGCGATACAGCAGGTAGCCTTCGCCCGGCTGGCTGAGGATCGGCTGCGGCTTGATGGCGAACAGCGCCTCCACATCGATCTGGCCCTTGTTGCGCGAGCCGTCCTTCAGCGCGTAGTACAGCGCTTCATCAGGCCGCACGCCGTTCTCGATCACCACCTGGTCGACCACGCGTTCTTCCTTGGCGCCGGTGTATTCGTTCTCCAGCACCGCCACTAGCTTGTCGCCTTCGCGGTAGACCTTTTCCAGCATCATGTCGCCGGTCATGATCACTTCCTTCGGGTACATGCTGCGGTAGTAGGTCGGGAAGGTCGTGCCGCCCATGGCCACGCCCGGCTTGATGTCGTCGGTGACGATTTCTACCTGGCTGCCTTTGTCGGCAATGTAGTCTGCTGCCGACATGCCGGTGAATTCACAAATGGTGTCGTACACCAGCACGTTCTTGCCCGGCGCAACCTTGCCGTCGAGCACATCCCAGCTGCTGACCACCAGCCCTTCGGCAGCGCCCCAGTGCTCGTTCTGCTCGACGAACGGATGGCCGCCCACCGCCAGCACGATAACGTCCGGGCGCAGGTCCTGGATGGCGTCCACGCTGGCAGCGGTACCCAGGCGCAGGTCCACTTTCAGGCGCGCCAGCTCCAGCTGATACCAGCGGGTGATGCCGGCGATCTGGTCACGCTGCGGTGCCTTGGCGGCAATGGTGATCTGCCCGCCGATCTGGTCTTTCTTCTCGAACAGGGTCACATCGTGGCCACGTTCGGCGGCCACGCGGGCTGCTTCCATGCCGGCCGGGCCTGCGCCAACCACCACCACCTTGCGTTTGACGCCGGTGGTCTTCTCGATGATGTGCGGCACACCCATGTATTCACGGGAGGTCGCGGCGTTCTGGATGCACAGTACATCCAGGCCCTGGTACTGGCGGTCGATGCAGTAGTTGGCACCAACGCACTGCTTGATCTGGTCAATCTGGCCCATCTTGATCTTGGCAATCAGGTGCGGGTCGGCCATGTGCGCACGGGTCATGCCGACCATGTCCACGTAGCCGCCTTCAAGGATGCGCGTGGCCTGGTTCGGGTCCTTGATGTTCTGCGCGTGCAGCACCGGGACCTTGACCACTTCCTTGATGCCGGCCGCCAGGTGCAGGAACGGCTCTGGCGGGTAGCTCATGTTGGGGATGACGTTGGCCAGGGTGTTGTGGGTGTCGCAACCCGAACCAACCACGCCAATGAAGTCGAGCATGCCGGTGCCGTCGTAGTAGGCGGCAATCTGCTTCATGTCCTCGTGGCTGAGGCCATCCGGGTGGAACTCGTCGCCACAGATACGCATGCCCACGCAGAAGTCGTCGCCCACTTCGGCGCGCACGGCTTTCAATACTTCCAGGCCGAACTTCATGCGGCCTTCAAACGTGCCGCCCCATTCGTCGGTACGCTTGTTGACCCGCGGGCTCCAGAACTGGTCGATCATGTGCTGGTGCACCGCCGACAGTTCCACGCCGTCCAGCCCGCCCTCTTTAGCACGCCGCGCAGCCTGCGCGTAGTTGCCGATGACGCGCCAGATCTCTTCCACCTCGATGGTCTTGCAGGTGGCGCGGTGCACCGGTTCGCGGATGCCCGACGGCGACATCAGGGTAGGCCAGTTGAAGCCGTCCCAGCGCGAGCGACGGCCCATGTGGGTAATCTGGATCATGATCTTGGCGCCATGCTTGTGCATGGCGTCGGCCAGGTTCTGGAAGTGCGGGATGATGCGGTCGGTCGACAGGTTGACCGACGCCCACCATTCCTGCGGGCTGTCGATGGCGACGACGGACGAGCCGCCGCAGATCGCCAGGCCGATGCCGCCCTTGGCCTTCTCTTCGTAGTACTTCACGTAGCGGTCGGTCGTCATGCCGCCGTCAGTGGCGTAGACCTCGGCGTGCGCGGTGCTGAGCACGCGGTTGCGGATGGTCAGTTTGCCGATCTGGATCGGCTGGAACATTGCTTCGAATGCCATGACGCTATCTCCGGCTTACAACGGCTTTGTAACGAACAGGCCATCTTCGTGGCCTTCTTCCGACCCACCGTAGACTTGTTCGGCCACGGTGCGGATCGAGCTGCCACGGGCAGCGAGAATCTGGTCCATTGCGCCGGCGAACCAGCCGGTGAACATGTAGTCGACCTTGCGGCCAACCTTGCCGTACACGTACACGAACGCCGAATGCTTGAGCTTGACGCTGCAGGTGCCTTTGTCCAGGTCGATGTCCTGGATCTCGAACAGGCCCCAGCCACGCTGGGACAGGCGCTTCATGTAGTGCTCGAACACCGCCACGCCTTCCAGGCCATGGCACTCGGCTTCTTTCTCACACCAGTGCCAGGCGGACTTGTAGCCGGCCTTGTAGAGGATCTCGGCGTAGGCGTCGGCGCCCAGCACTTCCTCGATGCCCATGTGGTTGTTGACGAAGAAATGGCGCGGCACGTACAGCATCGGCAAGGCGTCGCTGGTCCAGACACCGGTCTCGCTGTCGACTTCGATTGGCAATTGCGGGGCGATCTTGGCCATGGAAACTCAACTCCATACAAATTTTTATGTGGGTGCCCCGGCGTTGCTGGCAGGGGCTATCAGGCTTGGAGAGCGGCTTACTCGCCCCAGACGTCCTTGAGGACGTTGACCCAGTTCTCGCCCATGATCTTGCGCACCACACGCTCGGAGTGGCCGCGCTTGAGCAAGGTTTCGGTGAGGTTGGGGAATTCGCCCACGGTGCGGATGCCCAGCGGGTTGATGATCTTGCCGAAGTTGGTCAGGCGACGGGCGTAGCCCTTGTCATGGGTCAGGTACTCGAAGAACTCCTGGCCATGGCCCTGGGTGAAGTCGGTGCCGATACCGATGGCGTCTTCACCGACGATGTTCATGGTGTACTCGATGGCTTCGGCGTAGTCGTCGATGGTCGAGTCGATGCCTTTGGCAAGGAACGGCGCGAACATGGTCACGCCGACGAAGCCGCCGTGGTCGGCGATGAACTTCAGCTCTGCGTCCGACTTGTTGCGCGGGTGCTCTTTAAGGCCCGACGGCAGGCAGTGGGAGTAGCAGACCGGTTTTTTCGATTCGAGGATGACCTCTTCGGAGGTCTTGGAGCCGACGTGGGACAGGTCGCACATGATGCCGACGCGGTTCATTTCCGCCACGATCTCGCGGCCGAAGCCCGACAAGCCGCCGTCACGCTCGTAGCAACCGGTGCCTACCAGGTTCTGGGTGTTGTAGCACATCTGCACGATGCCCACGCCCAGCTGCTTGAACACATCCACGTAGGCGATCTGGTCTTCGAATGCATGGGCGTTCTGGAAGCCGAACAGGATGCCGGTCTTGCCCAGTTCCTTGGCCTTGCGGATGTCGGCGGTGGTGCGCACCGGCATCACCAGGTCGCCGTTGTCGCGGATCAGCTTCTGGCTGGCGGCGATCTGGTCGACGGTTGCCTTGAAGCCTTCCCAGACCGACACCGTGCAGTTGGCCGCAGTCAGCCCGCCTTTGCGCATGTCCTCGAACAGCTCGCGGTTCCATTTGGCAATGATCAGGCCGTCGATGACGATGCTGTCGGCGTGAAGTTCGGCTGGGCTCATCAGGCTGTCCCCTTTTATTGAATGTTGGCGCCAAACCTTGTGTCGGCGCTTTGGGGCCAGCATATGCCTGTGCCCAAAGGCGCCCCGATGCAAAAACGACAGGGGGTTTGCCGAAAGCGTCAATGCGCGACAACACGCCCTCTGGCACGCCTTCTGGCGATGAGAGACAGTCTCGATAACGACATTTCTGGCTGCTTTATGAACATTTGGACAGGTGGCTACCACCGCGCCTTCGTCTGAGCGAGAATCCCTGCGATTCGTCAGCCTGTTGAGGAGAAAAGGGATGAAATTATTGGCATGGCTGGTATTGCTGGCCGTCGTATCCGGCGCCCAGGCCGGCGAGGAAGAAAGCACCCCGTGCGACAACGTCGAGACCGACCAGCAGACCTACGCCTGCGCGGCGTTCAACAAGCAGACGGCCGAGCGGGAGTTGAAGTCGGCTTACGATGACTTGATCCAGCGCATCCGCGATCAATATGCCGACGAAGGCGACCAGGCCACTGCCCTGATCGGGCGCATGGATGCAGCCGAAAAGCTGTGGACGCAGTTGCGCGATGCCGATTGCAAGGTCGAAACCTATGCCGAAAAGGCGGGGAGCAAGGCGTTCCAGGCGGCGTGGGATACTTGCGTGGCGCAGCGCAGTGATGACCGGTCGGAGTACCTTCAGTCCATTGGCCAGCAGTGAAATCCCTGTTTCCTGCACAGGCCCTATCGCCGGCAAGCCAGCTCCCACAGGTACCCCACAGCATTCAAAACCTGTGCAATACCTGTGGGAGCTGGCTTGCCGGCGATAGGGCCTGTGCAAGAGGAAATCAAACTGCCCTGGCCAACCTGTCCTCCCGCGGGCAACGCTGGTACCGCGCCCGGTAACAGCGGGTAAAGTACGAAGCCGACTCGAACCCGCAAGCCACCCCCACCTCCAGCACACTCATGTCGGTCTGGCGCAACAACTGCCGTGCCTTGTCCAGCCGCAGCCGCAAATAGAACCCACTGGGCGTGTCGTCCAGGTGCACGCGAAACAGCCGCTCCAGCTGGCGCCGGGTCACCTGCACCGCTTCTGCCAGCACCTGGGTATTGAGCGGCTGCTCGGTGTTGCGCTCCATTTCGCCAATCACCTTCACCAGCTTCTTGTTGCTGATGCCATAGCGGCTGGCAATCTGCATGCGCTGATGGTCCTGTCGCTGGCGGATACGCCCGAGCACGAATTGTTCCGACACCTGCACTGCCAGCTCGCTGCCGTGAGCCTGTGCAATCAGGTCAAGCATCAGGTCGATCGACGCCGTACCCCCAGCGCAGGTGATGCGCCTCCGGTCGATCTCGAACAGTTCCTGGGTGGCCTGCAGGCTCGGGTAGTTTTCCTTGAACGCCTCCAGCGCCTCCCAGTGCACAGTGGCGCGGTGGCCGTCGAGCAGGCCGGCCTCGGCCAGTACAACGGCGCCGGTATCGATGCCGCCCAATATCACCCCTTCATGATCCAGGCGGCGTAGCGCCTGTTGCAGCGCCGGGCCATAACAGGCCAGGGGATCGAAACCGGCCACGATCAGCAGAATGCCGGCAGGCTCGCCCGCGGCCAGGGCCGCATCGGCGTTTACCGACATGCCGTTGCTGGCCTGCACCGCACCGCCATCCAGGCTCAGTACCTGCCAGCGGTACGACGGCCCCTTGAACCGGTTGGCTACCCGTAGCGGCTCCAGGGCACTGATGAAGCCCATGGCCGAGAACCCGGGCAACAGCAGAAAGTGAATGTTTTGCAGCATTGCATGCTCCACGGCAAAGGTGGTCGCCTCCGTGCAAGTGTTGGTCGCCAGGGTGCGATTTTTCACCCTGCGTGCAGCGTAGCGTGTTCACACGGCCCAGAGAGACCGAACCCCATAACAATATGCACTGCCGATGGAGAGCCACCATGCACAGCTTGATCCGCCGCAGCCTGTTGACCCTTGCCCTTAGCAGCATCGCCACTTCCCCGCTTTTCGCCGCAGAGCATGCGGCCTGCAAGAACGTCCGCCTGGGCGTGGTCAACTGGACCGACGTCATCGCCACCAGCGCCATGGCCCAGGTGCTGCTCGACGGCCTGGGCTACCAGACCAAACAGACCAGCGCCTCGCAGCAGATCATCTTCGCCGGTATCCGCGACAAGCGCCTGGACATGTTCTTGGGTTACTGGAACCCGATCATGACCCAGACCATCACCCCATTCATCGATGCCAAGCAGGTGAAGGTGCTGGAAAAGCCCAGCCTGGAAGATGCCCGGGCGACCCTGGCAGTGCCGAAGTACCTGTATGACAAAGGCCTGAAGACCTTCGCCGACATCCACAAATTCGAGAAGGAGCTGGGCGGCAAGATCTACGGCATCGAGCCCGGCTCCGGCGCCAACACCCAGATCAAGGCCATGATCACCAAGAACCAGTTCGGCCTGGGCAAGTTCCAGCTGGTCGAGTCCAGCGAGGCCGGCATGCTCGCTGCCGTCGACCGCGCCGTGCGCCGCAAGGAGGCCGTGGTGTTCTTCGGCTGGGCGCCGCACCCGATGAATGTGAACATCGACATGGCCTACCTGGGCGAGAGCCAGGACGCCCTGGGGCCGGACGAAGGCCGCGCAACGGTGTGGACGGTGACCGCGCCGGACTATGCCCAACGCTGCCCCAATGCGCACCGCTTGCTGGCCAACCTGAACTTCAGCGCCGAGGACGAGAGCCGCATGATGCAGCCGCTGCTCGACCACAAGGATGCGCTGGAATCGGCCCGCCAGTGGCTGAAAGACCACCCCGATGACAAGGCGCGCTGGCTTGAGGGTGTGACCACCTTCGATGGCAAGCCGGCTGCGGACAACCTCAAGCTTACTGCCAACTGATCCGGCCCTTTCGCGGGCACGCCCGCTCCCACAGGTTCTCCCTACGCCCAGGGTTCACGCGAACCCTGTGGGAGCTGGCTTGCCGGCGATAGGGCCAGCACAGACAACACAAGGAACCCCGCCATGAACCACGACGTCATCATCACCTGCGCCCTCACCGGCGCCGGTGACACCGCCTCGAAAAGCCACCTGGTCCCGGTCACCCCCAAGCAGATCGCCGAAGCCGCCGTCGAAGCTGCCAAAGCCGGCGCCACCGTGGTCCACTGCCACGTTCGCGACCCGCAAACCGGCCGTTTCAGCCGCGACGTAAACCTCTACCGCGAAGTCATGGAACGCATCCGCGAAGCCGATGTGGACATCATCGTCAACCTCACCGCCGGCATGGGTGGTGACCTGGAAATCGGCCCGGGCGAAACGCCCCTAGAGTTCGGCCCGGGCACCGACCTGATCGGCCCGCTGGAACGCCTGGCCCATGTCGAGGCGCTGCTGCCAGAAATCTGCACCCTAGACTGCGGCACGCTCAACTTCGGCGACGGCAATTCGATTTATGTCTCCACCCCGGCGCAACTGCGCGCCGGCGCCAAACGCATCACCGAACTGGGCGTGAAAGCCGAACTGGAAATCTTCGACACCGGCCACCTGTGGTTCGCCAAGCAGATGATCAAGGAAGGCCTGCTCGAAGACCCGCTGTTCCAGCTGTGCCTGGGCATTCCATGGGGCGCACCGGCCGACACCACCACCATGAAGGCGATGGTCGACAACCTGCCGGCCAACGTCACCTGGGCCGGCTTTGGCATCGGCCGCATGCAAATGCCGATGGCTGCACAAGCTGTGTTACTCGGCGGCAACGTGCGGGTCGGCCTGGAAGACAACCTGTACCTGGACCGCGGCGTGCTGGCCAGCAACGGCCAACTGGTCGAACGGGCGAGCGAGATCATCACCCGCATGGGTGGCCGCATCCTGTCCCCGGCAGAAGGCCGGGAAAAAATGAACCTCAAGCGCCGCTGATCACTTCAGGAGACTGATATGCCCTTCATCACCGAGATCAAGACCTTCGCCGCTTTGGGTAGCGGCGTAATCGGCAGCGGCTGGGTTGCCCGCGCCCTTGCCCACGGCCTGGACGTGGTCGCCTGGGACCCGGCGCCCGGTGCCGAGCAAGCGCTGCGCAAGCGCATTGCCAACGCTTGGCCAGCGCTGGAAAAAAAAGGCCTGGCGCAAGGTGCATCACAAAACCGGCTGAAGTTCGTCAGCACCATCGAAGAATGCGTGCGCGACGCCGATTTCATCCAGGAAAGCGCACCGGAGCGGCTGGACCTCAAGCTCGACCTGCACGCGAAAATCAGCGCCGCCGCCAAGCCCGAGGCCATCATCGGTTCCAGCACTTCAGGCCTGCTGCCCAGCGAATTCTACGAGTCGGCTACCCACCCCGAACGCTGCGTGGTCGGCCACCCGTTCAACCCGGTGTACTTGCTGCCGCTGGTCGAGATCGTCGGCGGCAACCGTACTGCGCCTGAAGCCATCGAGGCGGCAAAAACCATCTACACCGCACTGGGTATGCGCCCGCTGCATGTGCGCAAGGAAGTGCCCGGTTTCATCGCCGACCGCCTGCTCGAAGCGCTCTGGCGCGAGGCCCTGCACCTGGTCAACGACGGCGTGGCGACCACCGGCGAGATCGACGATGCTATCCGCTTCGGCGCAGGCCTGCGCTGGTCGTTCATGGGCACCTTCCTCACCTACACCCTGGCCGGTGGCGATGCGGGCATGCGCCACTTCATGTCGCAGTTCGGGCCAGCCCTCAAGCTGCCCTGGACCTACCTGCCGGCGCCGGAGCTAACCGACAAGTTGATCGACGATGTGGTGGACGGCACCTCCGAGCAACTGGGCGAACGCAGCATCGCCGCGCTGGAGCGCTATCGTGATGACACCCTGCTGGCGGTGCTGGAGGCAGTGAAGACCAGCAAGGCCAAACACGGCATGGCCTTTGGCGATTGAGGAGCAAGCAATGCCCGCACTTGTCACCTACCGCACCCAAGTCCAGAAGGACTGGGTGGACTACAACGGGCATCTGCGCGATGCCTATTACCTGCTGATCTTCAGCTATGCCACCGATGCGCTGATGGAACGCATCGGCCTGGATGCCGACAGCCGTGGGCAGAGTGGGCATTCATTGTTCACGCTGGAGGCCCACATCAATTACCTGCATGAGGTAAAGCTCGGCACCGAGGTGTGGGTACAGACGCAAATCATCGGCTTTGATCGAAAACGCCTTCACGTCTATCACAGCCTGCACCGTGCGGGATTCACTGAGGCGATGGCGGCTAGCGAGATGATGCTATTGCACGTGGACCTGGCGGGCCCGCACTCAGCGCCTTTTGGGAATACAACAATTGCACAATTGAAATACTTGGTCGAACAACAGCACGGGGGTGCGCCTCAATATCTGGGACGCACCATACGACTTCCCTTGAGTAAATAATTATTGGACGCCATGGTGCATACCTACGCGGTGAACCATGGCACCTTATTTGTTAGAGGCAGACATGGACAGCCCTATCAGTCACTCATACGACACTCTAGACACTGGCCCTGTCAGTCTCTTTGTAAAGCTAAAACCCTCAGGCCTACCACTGCCGGAGTGCACATCAGTGATAACAAAATCTCCAGAAAAATTGCTTCCTTCATAGCAACTATTTACAGTATACAAAATATTCGCAAAACATAGTTTTCTGGGCGTGGAACCACTGTAAAAGTCGCGCACTTCAACCCTTACCGGATTCACGTCATTGTCCTTGCATTCGGTAAACCATGTGAGAAGAATGCTACCACCCGGACTCAGACGGACGGAGCAACCCCGGCCATTCGTCCCATATAACTGCAAGCGAATTTCAGGACTAGGATCTGGGTAAAAATTTGCCACCGTTTCCCGATACTCGTTGAAACGGCGAGCATTGTCATGGTTTTGCACGGTACCAATCGCTACACCTTGATGCTGTATGCGCGGGTTGGAAAAATAAGGGATCGCACCGTGGGATGTCCGCATAATGGTGTGGAATTTCGGAGAAGCGTGCTCATAACCATGGTTGTAGCCTTTGCTCGGGTCTGTTCCTGCAAGCCCATGCCCCCCGTCCAGGTTATGTCCTAGCTCATGCGCCAACGTGCCGCCTATGCAACTGAATACCGAGTAACCAAGTTGCTTGCCGGAAGCGGGCTGATAAGCTACACCGCATACTTCGCTGAATGTCGAAAGCATTGAAACAAGATCAGCCCTCAACGCGTCCCGTTGCAGATAGACAGCTCTGCCCAAGTCGGTATTGGCACCCTTCAATTCACCAAGCTGCGCGCCGTAACTACCGGTTTCGTTGTAGTTTGCGTCATAATATCCGGCCAACTGATAGGTAACTTCAACTTGACTATTTCTTAGGTATTGATTGGCATCCTGCAGCGCTTGCGCTACGCGCAACCGATAGTCCGGATACTTGGTACGCGATTGATTAGTCGAGACAAAAAGCACCCTAATGATGCTGTGTGTAGAGGCGGGCGCGCTCGAAGCTGGGCTGGCCTTGATTGATCCCTCGATAGCCCTGATGGGCTCACCCTCCGGCGGTAACTTTGACTCGTCAACTTTGACCAGTGCATATTGCCCCTCGCCGACAGGGTCAATTCGATAGCGCTGCCCTTCGACTACAAGATTGCCCACTATACGACTGCCTTGTTTGGCAATAGATAAGTAATAAAACGGGTCGTTGTCCATCTCTGCAGAGCTCGCTGGCGCATGCGTCTGTTTCCAGGTGGATGGCGTGTAACCAACCCAGCCTTCAATACCCGCCGTGAGGGTATTGAAGTCACGAAGGTTGAACGCGGCCGTTTTGCCGTTTGATAGCGTTACTGCCAACGCTTGAGTTTCATTGCTGACGAGCGCTGGGTTTACCTTGATCCAGGTAATCTCTTGGGTTGATGGATCAGCCAGTACAGTAGCCAGGTATCCTGTGGCCGTTTTCTGAAGTGCATTGCGATCAGGCGTTGGTTCAAGCGTAAACAGTTGCTGCACCGCGCTTGAAGTGCCATTGTCCGACGAGGTCAATGACGAGCACGCCGAGGCCATGGTCAAAATTGCCCCGAGCACTAAGACCTTACAGATATTCTTATTCACGCTTTCCGCTCCGTTGGAATTCAATCCCCTACAGAAGAGCAAAAAATTCTGCAGCCCGTCATCTGGCAAAAATGCTAGGTGTATGGTTGTACAGGTGGAATAAGCGGAATAAAAATAGCCCCGGAAAGCCGTGAGCGTCCGGGGCCAAGAGCGAGCAACATCCACTGTGCATGAGCGAGGGTGACCAAACCCTCTGGTACCGTGAATGGCTTCAGTGTGCTGGCTTGCCGGGTAGGCGATTTAGCCGTAAACGACCTGTTCTTAGCCAAAGCAGTCATGGCGACATCTTGTTGTTGCGGGCATGTCGCGGTCGCCACAGAATCGGTCGTAAATCACAGCAGCACTCTCTTAGCGATAAAAGGGACAACAGCCATGATGCATGCGGATTTGATTGATCAGGACGACCTGGCAGGCCACCTGCGCGCACGCGGGTTCGAGATTCCGGCGGGCGCCAGTGCCGAGCAGGCTTGCGAAGCGGTGGTACGTGGGCTGACAGAGCCTAATGCGCGGGCGCTGAAGGGTATGGTCGAGCAGATGTATACCGGGAGTGCGACGATTCTGCCGGCGGTGCGCCAGGCCATCGACAAGCAGCTGTTGCCAGCGCTGGCGAGTTTCAACAAGCGGGCCTGATTCATTTTTCCTGTACTGCCCCTATCGCCGGCAAGCCAGCTCCCACAGTGATTACACAAAGCCCGAGGCCTGTGCAATACCTGTGGGAGCTGGCTTGCCGGCGATAGGGCCAGGCCTGCCTTAAAGGAATTACTCAAGCCCCCAGGCCTGTGCAGTACCTGTGGGAGCTGGCTTGCCGGCGATAGGGCCAGGCCTGCCTTACACAGGCTCAGCCAGCTTCTCCAGTTCTGCAGTCCGGTCAAACAGCCGTGCCAGCCCTTCCTGGTGTGTCACCCCCACCACCGTACACCGCGGCAACTCCCGCCTGAGCATTTCCATCAAACCCCGGGCACTGCCCAGATCCAGCTGGCTGGCCGCCTCATCCAGGTACAAGGTATCCGGCCGGTACAGCAACGCCCGCGCCAGGCTCAACCGCTGCTGCTCCCCGCCGGAGAGCAAGCGTTCCCACTCAGCCTGCTTGTCCAGTTGCCCAACCAGGGCTCCCAGCCCCACCTTGCCCAGCACACCGATCAACTGCACGTCGTCTGGGTTGGGCTTTTTCGGTGGCGGTACGGCGGGTCTGGTCGAGGGCCAGGTTGCGCACGATGCGGTACAGGTAGCTGGCCGGGTGGCGAATGTCGGCATCGTCCTGCTGGCGGCTGAAGCGCAGCCACGCCTCCTGCACCACGTCTTCGGCGCGGGCGCGGCAGCCGACGATCGGCGCGGCATAGTCAAGCAATGCCGCCCGGTGGGCCAGGTAGAACTGGAGTTTTTCGTCCGCCACGGGGTGGTATGCCAGAGGGTTTCGGGGGCGGCGATGCTACCTGTAGTCGAGAATCATTATCAACAGGTGGATTTTTATTGCCAGTGCCGGCCTTTTCGCGGGCACGCCCGCTCCCACATTGACCGCATCGCCATCAAGCCATGCGCAGTACCTGTGGGAGCGGGCGTGCCCGCGAAGAGGCCGGCGCGGTGTCAGAGCCTTACGCTGGCAAAGGTCGACTCGTTGCGCGCCTGGCTCAGCGCCGCCATCGGCCCGCTGTGTGGCGACAGGGTCATGGCCTGCGGAATCGGCATCATCGCTACCTGCTGCGCGGTGTTGGAACCCACGCGCTCGTCACGCGGCGGAATGCCGAAGTACTCGCGGTAGCACTTGGAGAAGTGAGGGGTAGACACAAAGCCGCACACCGACGCCACTTCGATGATCGACATCGGCGTTTGCTTCAACAACTGCCGCGCACGGATCAGGCGCAGTTTCAGGTAGTAGCGCGATGGCGAGCAGTGCAGGTACTTCTGGAACAACCGCTCAAGCTGGCGTCGCGACACCGACACGTACACCGCCAGTTCGTCCAGGTCGATCGGCTCTTCGAGGTTGGCCTCCATCAGCGCGACGATTTCCTGCAACTTTGGCTGGTTGGTACCCAGCATATGCTTGAGCGGCACGCGCTGGTGGTCCTGCTCGTTGCGGATGCGCTCGTAGACGAACATCTCGGAGATGGCCGCCGACAGCTCGCGGCCATGGTCGCGGCTGATCAGGTGCAACATCATGTCCAGCGGCGCAGTGCCGCCGGAGCTGGTGAAGCGGTTACGGTCGAGGGTGAACAGGCGGGTGCTCATGTTCACTCGCGGGTAGGCCTCCTGCATGGCCGCCAGGCACTCCCAGTGCACACTGCAATCAAAACCGTCGAGCAGGCCGGCGCACGCCAGGGCCCAGCTGCCGGTACACACCGCGCCCAGGCGGCGCGACTGACGGGCCTGGGCCTGCAGCCAGGTGACATGCTCGCGGGTAACCGTGCGCTGGATGCCCACGCCACCGCAGACGATCACGGTATCGATGGGCGGCGCGCTGTGCATGGCCGCATCGGGGGTGATCTGCAGGCCGTCGCTGGCCCAGACCTGGCCGCCGTCCACCGTCAGGGTGTGCCAGCGATACAGCTCGCGGCCGGAAAGCTGGTTGGCCATACGCAGCGGCTCGACCGCCGATGCCAGGGAAATCAGGGTGAAATTGTCCAGTAGAAGAAACCCGATGGACTGGGGTGCTGTGCGGTTCTGGGTTGGGGTCCCGGAGGTGTACGACGTCATCGCGATTTCTCCTCACACAAATGCAGGGTGTGCCTCAGGCGGGCACTGATTTCTTGTTATGACCCCTCGGTCATTTTCCGGGGGTAGGTTGCCAATCTCAACGCAAACGCCGTGCCTGAAATTGAACGGCTATCCAAAAAAACCTGAAAACGACACCTTCATCAGGCAAATCAGGTGCTTCGGCCGAGTTGGCTGATAGTCGCAAAACAGGCGTGCTAGGCGCCGTGCGTGTAACGGCTGAGCAATTTGGTGACACGTGCAGTGTAAGTTGCCCAGAAACGACACTCTTGAGTGTCACCGACAATGCCCACACTGATAGCGACACCCGACGATCGGTAGGCGGCGGGCGCACCATAAGGAGGCATTGGTGGTTGTGTTGCACCTGCTTCAACCTTCCAAGGCCCCTTCGCGGGTGAACCCGCTCCCACAGGCACTGCGTAACTCCTGTGGGAGCGGGTTCACCCGCGAAGGGGCCAGCAAACCTGGTAGAAATCAGCACTCGATAGCGCTGACCGCCAAGCCACCGCGCGAGGTCTCTTTGTACTTGTCGTGCATGTCGGCACCGGTATCGCGCATGGTGCGGATCACCTGGTCGAGGGAGATGAAGTGCTCGCCATCACCGCGCAGCGCCATCTGCACCGCGTTGATGGCTTTTACCGCAGCAATCGCGTTGCGCTCGATGCATGGCACCTGCACCAGCCCGCCGACCGGGTCGCAGGTCAGGCCAAGGTTGTGCTCCAGGGCAATCTCGGCGGCGTTCTCTACCTGTGGCGGGGTGGCACCGAGCACTTCGGCAAGGCCCGCCGCGGCCATGGCGCAGGCTGAGCCGACTTCACCCTGGCAGCCCACTTCGGCACCGGAAATCGACGCGTTCTTCTTGCACAGGATGCCCACGGCAGCCGCGGCCAGGAAGTAATCGACAATGCTGGACTCGTTCACCTCATCGCTGAAGCGCATGTAGTAGTGCAACACCGCCGGAATGATGCCGGCTGCGCCATTGGTGGGCGCGGTAACCATGCGGCCACCGGCGGCGTTCTCTTCGTTGACCGCCAGGGCGAACAGGTTGACCCATTCCATGGCGCTCATCGTCGAGCCGATCACGTTGGGCTTGCCGATCTCTTGCAGGCTGCGGTGCAGCTTGGCGGCGCGGCGGCGCACGTTCAGCCCGCCGGGCAGCGTGCCTTCGTATTTAAGGCCATTGTTGACGCATTCCTGCATGGCTTCCCAGAGCTTGTGCAGGCCGGCGCGGATCTCTTCCTCGCTGCGCCAGACCTTCTCGTTGGCCATCATCAATTGCGACACGCTGAGGTCGTTTTGCTTGCACAGGCGTAGCAGTTCGGCAGCGCTGTTGAAATCGTACGGCAGCACCGTCTGGTCGGCATCCAGCACACCGCTGGCGGCCTGGGCGGCATCGACCACAAAGCCGCCACCCACCGAGTAGTAGGTGTCGCGGTGCAACTCGCCCTGCTCGCCTTCGGCAACCAGGGTCATGGCGTTGGGGTGGTACGGCAGGTTTTCGTCCAGCAGCAGCATGTCGCGGGCCCAGACGAATTCGATGGGCAAGCGGCTGTCCAGCTGCAGGGTGTTGGTTTCGCGCAGGTCGGCAATACGCGGCACGATCTGGGTCGGGTCAATGGCGTCAGGCCACTCGCCCATCAAGCCCATGATGGTGGCGTTGTCGGTGCCGTGACCGATACCGGTGGCCGACAGCGAGCCATACAGGCGCACCTCGATCCGTTTCACACGTTCCAGCTCGCCGCGTTCGCGCAGGCCCTGAACAAACAGGGCGCCAGCACACATGGGGCCGACGGTGTGGGAGCTGGAGGGCCCGACACCGATCTTGAACAGGTCGAACACGCTGATGGCCATTGTCGAATCACCTCTTGCTGGGCTTGTCTCTGCGCGCCATGCGCAGGGCGGGGCAACTGCTAGGCTCAAACAGCGGGCCGCCTTGAATGCCAGCATCATCGGGCTTTTACCCCACCCCTCGCCGTCTGCAACCGACGTACTTTTGTCCAGCCGCGCCGCGCTGTTTTTGCTCAACGAGCGGCCCTCGCCACGCCGCTTTCCGGCGGCCAGGTGACGCAAAAATGCGGCCGAGGGGGTGGATAAACCCATAAGCGACATCGCCCTTACTGGATACGACCCGTTCCGTACTGGATACGACCCTACCAGTAGGCGATTGCCCGGCGCTGGAGGATTATCGAAAGCGACTCGTAAAGCACGGCCACGCATCCTGCCCTCTGCAGGCCTGGTCGACCGGACCCTCAGAAAGCCCGGCGACCCACGCGAACCCGAAGACAATATCTCAGGAGTCCATCCATGAAAGGTTCACCCTCGCTGTTGCTGGTTGCGTTGCTGTCCACGCCCTTGCTGGCCCAGGCCGCCGAACCCGAGCAGTGTCAGACGGTACGTTTCTCCGACGTCGGCTGGACCGACATCACAGTCACGACCGCGACCACCAGCGTTGTGCTCGAAGCCCTGGGTTACAAGACCCACACCACCATGATCTCGGTACCAGTGACCTACAAGTCGCTGGCCACCGGCAAGGACCTGGACGTGTTTCTCGGCAACTGGATGCCGACCATGGAGAACGACATCAAGCAGTACCGCGACGCCGGCACCGTAGAAACGGTGCGCGCCAACCTGGAAAACGCCAAGTACACCCTGGCCGTGCCCCAGGCGTTGTACGACAAGGGCCTGAAGGATTTTGCCGACATTCCCAAGTTCAAGCAGGAACTGGACGGCAAGATCTACGGCATCGAACCTGGCAACGATGGCAACCGCACCATCCAGAGCATGATCGACAAGAACGCCTTCGGCCTGAAGGACGCCGGTTTCAAGATTGTGCAATCGAGCGAGGCCGGCATGCTGTCGCAGGTCGACCGCGCGCAGAAACGTGGCGAGTCGGTCGTGTTCCTGGGCTGGGAACCGCACCCGATGAACACCCGCTTCAAGATGCAGTACCTGACCGGCGGGGATGAGTTCTTCGGCCCCGATTTCGGCAAGGCGACCGTATTGACCAATACCCGCAAGGGCTACGCGCAGGAATGCAGCAACGTTGGCCAACTGCTCAAGAACCTGTCGTTCGAGCTCAAGGATGAAAGCACCATGATGGGCTATGTCCTGGACGACAAGATGAAACCCGAAGCAGCCGCCAAGAAGTGGCTTAAAGACAACCCCGGCAAGCTGGACACCTGGCTTGCCGGCGTTACCACTGTTGATGGCAAACCCGGCCTTGAGGCGGCCAAGGCCAAGCTGGCGCAATAACGCACCACGCAATAGCGCTACCTCGGGGCAGGACCGTGCCTGCCCCGGGTTGATTTCAATCTATGCAGGTGGAAGCTCGCTATCATGCTTATCGATCAGAAAATACCCCTGGGCCAGTACATCGCGTCGTTCGTCGAGTGGCTGACCCAGAACGGCGCGAATTACTTCGACGCCATCGCGCAAGGCCTGGAATTCATGATCCATGGCGTCACCAGTGCCCTGACCTGGTTCAACCCTTTCGTCCTCATCGCCCTGTTCGCCGGCTTGGCGCACCTGATCCAGCGCAAGTGGGGGCTGACCGCATTCGTTGCCCTGTCATTCCTGCTTATCTTCAACCTGGGTTACTGGCAGGAAACCATGGAAACCCTGGCGCAGGTGACCTTCGCCACGGTGGTGTGCGTGGTGATTGGCGTGCCGCTAGGCATCCTCGCTGCGCACAAACCGATGTTCTATACCGCCATGCGCCCGGTACTCGACTTGATGCAGACGGTGCCCACTTTTGTCTACCTGATCCCTACCCTGACCCTGTTCGGCCTGGGCGTGGTACCGGGGCTGATCTCTACCGTGGTGTTCGCCATTGCGGCGCCAATCCGCCTCACCTACCTGGGCATCTGCGACGTCCCGCAAGAGCTGATGGACGCCGGCAAGGCGTTTGGCTGCTCGCGGCGCCAACTGCTGACCCGTATCGAACTGCCGCATGCGATGCCCAGCATCGCCGCCGGCGTCACCCAGTGCATCATGCTGTCGCTGTCGATGGTGGTGATCGCCGCCCTGGTGGGCGCCGACGGCCTGGGCAAACCTGTGGTCAACGCACTGAATACCGCCGATATTTCCCTGGGCTTCGAAGCGGGCCTGGCGATCGTGCTGCTGGCAATCATGCTCGACCGTATCTGCAAGCAACCGGAACTGCCGGTAAGGGGTGAGGCATGAGCATCATTCGTTTCGAAGACGTCGACGTCATTTTCTCCAACAAGCCGCGCGAGGCACTGTCGCTGCTGGACCAGGGCAAGACCCGCGAACAGATCCTCAAGCAGACGGGCCTGGTGGTCGGCGTCGAAAAGGCCAACCTCGATATCAACAAGGGCGAGATCTGCGTGCTGATGGGCTTGTCCGGCTCGGGCAAGTCGAGCCTGCTGCGGTGCATCAACGGCCTCAACACGGTCAGCCGCGGCAAGCTGTTTGTCGAGCACGAAGGCAAGCATATCGACATTGCCCACTGCACCCCGGCCGAGCTGAAGATGATGCGCACCAAGCGCATTGCCATGGTGTTCCAGAAGTTTGCCCTGATGCCCTGGCTGACGGTGCGCGAGAACATCAGCTTTGGCCTGGAAATGCAGGGCCGCCCGGAAAAGGAACGGCGCAAGCTGGTGGACGAGAAGCTTGAGCTGGTGGGCCTGACCCAGTGGCGCAACAAGAAGCCGGACGAGCTGTCTGGCGGCATGCAGCAACGCGTGGGCCTGGCCCGGGCGCTGGCGATGGATGCCGACATCCTGCTGATGGACGAACCGTTCTCGGCACTGGACCCGCTAATCCGCCAGGGCCTGCAAGACGAGCTGCTGGGCCTGCAGGCCAAGCTGAGCAAGACCATCGTGTTCGTCAGCCACGACCTGGACGAGGCACTGAAGCTGGGTACCCGCATTGCGATCATGAAGGACGGGCGGATCATCCAGTACAGCAAGCCGGAAGAGATCGTGCTCAACCCGGCCGACGAGTACGTGCGTACCTTCGTCGCCCACACCAACCCGCTGAACGTGCTGTGCGGCCGCAGCCTGATGCGCAGCCTGGACAAGTGCAAGCGGGTCAATGGCTCGGTGTGCCTGGACCCGGGTATCGATTCGTGGCTGGACCTGGGCGAAGGTGGCGCGCTCAAGCGTGCACGCCAGGGCCAGAACGGGCTGGACATGCAGAACTGGGCACCGGGGCAGGATGTGGAGCTGCTGGAGCGCAGGCCGACCGTGGTGCACGCCGACATCGGCATGCGCGAGGCGCTGCAGATTCGTTATCAGACCGGCAACAAGCTGGTGCTGCAGGATAACGACAGGGTGGTGGGGATTCTTGGGGATACCGAGCTGTATCACGCGTTGCTCGGCAAGAACCACGGTTGAGGCAATTGGGGCCGCGTTGCGGCCCTTCGCGGGCACGCCCGCTCCCACAGGTTTGGAGAGATCCCTGTGGGAGCGGGCGTGCCCGCGAAGGGCTGCAAAGCAGCCCCAATCAATGGATCAGCGAACGACGATGCCGCGCGATGCCATGTAGGCCTTGGCCTCCGGCACCGTGTACTCGCCAAAGTGGAAGATACTGGCCGCCAGCACCGCGCTGGCATGCCCTTCCAGAATGCCGTCAGCCAGGTGCTGCAGGTTACCCACACCCCCCGAGGCAATCACCGGAATGCCCAGCGCATCACTGATGGCGCGGGTAACACCCAGGTCGAAGCCGTTCTTCATGCCGTCCTGGTCCATGCTGGTCAGCAGGATCTCGCCAGCGCCCAGGCCCTCCATCTTCTTCGCCCACTCGACTGCATCCAGCCCGGTCGGCTTGCGCCCGCCGTGGGTGAAGATTTCCCAGCGTGGCGTTTCACCTGGCCCGGACACCTTCTTGGCATCGATGGCGACAACGATGCACTGCGAACCGAAACGGTCCGCCGCCTCGCCCACAAACTCCGGGTTGAACACCGCAGCGGTGTTGATCGAAACCTTGTCGGCACCGGCATTGAGCAGGTTGCGAATGTCCTGCACGGTGCGCACGCCACCGCCCACGGTCAGCGGGATGAACACCTGGCTGGCCATGCGCTCGACGGTATGCAAGGTGGTGTCGCGGCCATCGACGCTGGCGGTGATGTCGAGGAAGGTGATTTCGTCGGCACCCTGCTCGTTGTAGCGACGGGCAATTTCCACCGGGTCGCCGGCATCACGGATGTTCTCGAACTTGACGCCCTTGACCACCCGGCCGTTGTCCACGTCCAGGCAAGGGATGATGCGCTTGGCCAGTGCCATGGTTCAGTCCTCAGCCTTGGTAGTTGTCGCAGAAGGCCTGGGCCTCGGCGACATCGAGGGTGCCTTCGTAGATGGCACGGCCGGTGATGGCGCCGATGATGCCGGGTGCCTTGGCGTCCAGCAGGGCCTTGATGTCGCCCAGGTTGTGGATGCCGCCCGAGGCGATGACCGGAATGCGGGTGGCTTCAGCCAGTGCCTTGGTGAAAGGCACGTTGCAGCCCTGCATCATGCCGTCCTTGGCGATGTCGGTGTAGACGATCGCCGAGACGCCATCGGCCTCGAAACGCTTGGCCAGGTCGATGACCTGCACGGTGCTCACTTCGGCCCAGCCGTCGGTGGCGACGAAGCCGTCCTTGGCATCCAGGCCAACGATGACCTTGCCCGGGAAGGCCTTGCACGCTTCGGCCACGAACTCCGGCTGCTTGACCGCCTTGGTGCCGATGATCACGTAGCTGACGCCAGCCTTGACGTAGTGCTCGATGGTTTCCAGCGAACGGATGCCACCGCCGATCTGGATCGGCAGGGTGGGGTAGCGCTTGGCGATGGCGGTAACCACTTCACCATTGACCGGCTGGCCTTCGAAGGCGCCGTTGAGGTCGACCAGGTGCAGGCGGCGGCAGCCACCCTCGACCCACTTGGCGGCCATGCTCACCGGGTCGTCGGAAAATACCGTGGAGTCTTCCATGCGGCCCTGGCGCAGGCGCACGCAAGCACCGTCCTTCAGATCGATAGCGGGGATAATCAGCATCTTGGGAACCTGTCTGTTCTTGGGGTTTCAGGGCTTTTCGAGCGCCCACAGATCGCTTTCGATGCTCTCGAACCGCTCCTTGAGGTGCAGCTGAACATCGGCAATCGCCCTGTTGTAGTAAAGGGGTGCAATTTCTTTGCTGAACAGCTCAAGCACCTCGGCCACCTCGAACGACCCCAGCTCCAGCTCGAAACGGTCTTCGAGGAAGCGCTTGAGCGTGTCGAGCGCATCGCGCTCCTGCTCGGGGGCCAACGTGAGGACCGGGGCCTTGGCTTTCGACCTGCTCATTTACCAGCGCCCGTCCCAGGCGACGAAGTTCTGCAGCAACTGCAGGCCATGGGTATGGCTCTTCTCCGGGTGGAACTGCACGGCAAAGCGCGAGCCGTCCGCCAGCGCAGCGGCAAAATCGACGCCATAGTGGCCGCGGCCGACCACCTGGCCCGGCTTGCCGGCATTGATGTAGTAGCTGTGCACGAAGTAGAAACGCGCCTGGTCGGGGATGTCGTGCCACAGCGGGTGGTGGATGGTCTGGCTGACTTCGTTCCAGCCCATGTGCGGCACCTTCAGGTGCTCGCCGTCTTCTTGCAGGTCTTTGCCGAAGAAACGCACCTGGCCTGGGAACATGCCGATGCAGTCGACACCGGCGTTTTCCTCGCTGTGGTCAAGCAGCGCCTGCATGCCCACGCAAATACCGAGAAACGGGCGGTCCTGGCTTACTTCGCGCACCAGGCTGTCGAAGCCCAGGCGGCGGATTTCGGCCATGCAGTCGCGGATTGCGCCCACACCCGGGAATACCACGCGGTCAGCTTCACGGATGACAGCAGCGTCGCTGGTGACCAGCACCTTGCCGGCACCGACGTGCTCGAGCGCCTTGGCCACCGAGTGCAGGTTGCCCATGCCATAGTCGATTACGGCTACCGTCTGCATTTACAGGCACCCTTTGGTCGACGGCATCTGCCCGGCCATGCGCTCGTCGAGGGTGACAGCCATGCGCAGCGCGCGGCCGAATGCCTTGAACACGGTTTCGATCTGGTGGTGGGTGTTGTGGCCACGCAGGTTGTCGATGTGCAGCGTTACCAATGCGTGGTTGACGAAGCCCTGGAAGAACTCCTGGAACAGGTCGACATCGAAGCCGCCAACGCTGGCACGGGTATACGGCACGTGCATCTGCAGGCCGGGGCGGCCGGAGAAGTCGATGACCACGCGCGACAGCGCTTCGTCCAGCGGCACGTAGGCGTGGCCGTAACGGAAGATACCTTTCTTATCACCGATGGCCTGGGCGAATGCCATGCCCAGGGTAATACCGACGTCCTCGACGGTATGGTGATCGTCGATATGCAGGTCACCCTTGCACTCGATATCCAGATCGATCAGCCCATGGCGGGCAATCTGGTCCAGCATGTGTTCAAGGAAAGGCACACCGATATCAAATCGGGCCTTGCCACTGCCATCGAGGTTGATCGAGCACTTGACCTGGGTTTCCAGGGTATTGCGCTCGACGGAAGCCTTACGTTCGACCATCACCAGCTCCGCAAAATCATTGGGCGAAAAGGGCTCCATTATAGGCCCAGAACGCGCCAGCTTGAAACGCGGATGACATATGGCAAAGCAAGCAATTACGGGGGCTGGATGCCGCTACAGGTCTATACAACCGTGCATTTGGTGCTTTTTGTAGGAGCGGCCTTGTGTCGCGATGGGCTGCGCAGCAGCCCCGGCGATCCATGCATAAACGCTGAAACGCTGGGGCTGCTGCGCAGCCCATCGCGACACAAGGCCGCTCCTACAACTGATCGAGTGACCTTCAGGAACCGGCCATATCACCCATCAATGGAACAGCACTGCGGTCTTCTGCAAGGTAACCCACACACCCCAGGCCAGCGGCACGACCACCACCGCCCAGGCCAGCAGCACCAGCGCCAGGCTGCCCGGGGCCGCCTTCCACTCCAGCGACCGCGCCCCATCGGCGCCCTTGTCATGGCTCAACGCCCGCTCGGCCGCCAGCTCGGCATCGCTCATGAAGTGCTTGTCGGCCACAGGGCGCACCAGCATGTTGCAGATAAAGCCCAGTACCAGCAGGCCGGCGAGGATGTACAAGGTCATGTCGTAAGCCGCTGCGCGCTCTACCCCCGCTGCCAGCTGAGACTCGCGCAGGTAAGTGATCAATACCGGGCCCAGCACCCCCGCCGCTGCCCAGGCGGTCAGCAGGCGACCATGAATGGCGCCGACCATCTGCGTGCCGAACAGGTCAGCCAGGTACGCCGGCACGGTCGCGAAACCGCCGCCATACATCGACAGGATGATGCAGAACGCGGCCACGAACAGCGCCACGTTACCCAGGTGCCCCATGTTCGGCACCAGGCTGTAAAGGCCAACGCCCAGGGCGAAGAAGGCGAAGTAGGTGTTCTTGCGCCCGATGTAGTCGGAGAACGACGCCCAGAAGAACCGCCCGCCAATGTTGAACAGGCTCAACAGGCCCGTGAAGCCGGCGGCGATCGCGGCAATCTGCGCCAGCTGGGCAGCATTCAGCTGGCTGAAGGTCAGTTCGTTACCCAGCAATTTGCCGGCGAACACTTCCTGCAGCAGGGGCGACGCCATGCCGAGAATACCGATACCCGCCGACACGTTCAGGCACAGCACCAGCCAGATCAGCGCGAACTGGGGGGTTTTCCACGCCACACTGACGTGTACATGGCGGTCGGTGACCATGGTGTTACCGGCTTTTTTCGCCGGGGCGGTCCAGCCTTCGGGCTTCCAGCCGGTCGGCGGTACGCGGTAAGCCAGGGCGCCGGCCGTCATGAACACGAAGTAGATCGCCGCCATCGCGACGAAGCTCTGCCATACGCCCACTTCGTGCGCGTTGCCAAAATGCCCCATCAGCGCGGTGGCCAGCGGTGCACCCACCATGGCCCCGCCGCCAAAGCCCATGATCGCCATGCCGGTGGCCATGCCGCGTTTGTCCGGGAACCACTTGATCAGCGTGGACACGGGCGAGATATAGCCCAGGCCCAGGCCGATACCGCCGATCACGCCGGAGCCCAGCCACATCAGCCACAGTTGGTGGGTTTTTACACCAATGGCCGAGATCAGCATGCCGCCGCACCAGCACAAAGCCGAAACCAGGCCGGCCTTGCGTGGGCCGGCGTGCTCCAGCCAACCGCCCAGCACCGCCGCCGAGCAGCCAAGGAAGACGAAGAACAGGGTGTAGATCCAGCTCAGCATCGAGATCGGCCAGTCGCATTCGGCGCTGAACATCCGGGCCATGAAGCCCATGTCTGGCGCACAGGCGACGGGGGCGGTAATACCGAGGGCTTGCGACAAAGGCAGCCAGAACACCGAAAAGCCGTAGGCCATGCCGATGCACAGGTGGATGGCCAGGGCGGCTGGCGGGACCAGCCAGCGGTTGAAGCCCGGGCGGGCGATGATGCGCTCCTTCGACAGGAAGCCTGGCGCACTGGCCAAGGCCCCCGCCGCGACGGTACTGGTCATGGATCTGATCCTTCTTATAGGGTGGGTGCTCGCAAAGCGGCGCAAGATTAGCAGAGCCAAGTGGCGTGAAAGCAATCTGATATCGTGATTTTTTGCTCGGCTGAAACGGTCATGTTCGCTGTACCGGCCATACATTCGGAACTGGCAAAATCCTGGCTGTCGAAAGCCGTACCCTCTGCTTCAACCGTAGGAAATGCCCTGTATCTCTAGTCGAATAAGCAGGGACAACCACCGCGGCGTTATACTCTGCCGCGTGAATTCACTATCGGACTACAAGGACTCGCCCATGAAAGCGTTCGGCAAAATCCTGGGGCTGGGGCTTCTCGGGTTGCTGCTGATCATCGTGGCGCTGGGCTTCGCCCTGACCCACCTCTTTGATCCCAACGACTACAAAGACGAGATTCGCCAGCTGGCACGGGACAAGGCTCACGTCGAGCTGACCCTTAACGGTGACATCGGCTGGAGCCTGTTCCCGTGGCTGGGCCTGGAGTTGCACGAAGCAAGCATCGCCACCTTGGCCAAACCCAAGGAGCCGTTCGCCGACCTGCAAATGCTCGGCCTGTCCGTGCGTGTGCTGCCGCTGCTACGCCGCGAAGTGCAGATGAGCGACGTGCGCGTCGAAGGCTTGAACCTGACCCTGGCCCGCGACGAACAGGGCCATGGCAACTGGGAAGACATCGGCAAACCGCTGCCCGCGCAGAACGGTGCAAGCGCCGATGCACCCGTACAGGCACCTGCCGAGCAGAAGCCTGCCACCGCCGACAGCAACGACCGCGCCATCAAGCTGGACATCGACAGCCTGACCGTGAACAACGCCCGTGTGCAGTACACCGATGCCAAGACCGGCCACAGCTACAGCGCCGAGAGCATCCAGCTGAGCACTGGCCCGGTCCATGAAGGCGCGAACATTCCGCTCAAGGCCAGCGCCTTCATCAGCGCCAGCGAGCCGAATGTAAAGGCCCGCACCGAGCTGGCCGGCGAGCTGCGCTTCGACCGCAAACTCAAGCGCTACAACTTCGAAGACATGCGCCTGTCGGGCGAAACGTCGGGTGAGCCAACCGGCGGCAAGACGGTGACCTTCGCTGCCCAGGGCCAGCTACTGGTCGACCTGGCCGCCAATGTCGCCTCGTGGAACGGCCTGAAAGTCTCGGCCAACCAGCTGCGCGCCCTGGGCGAGCTGAATGTGCGTGACCTGGACAAGGCACCACAGCTGAGCGGTGGCCTGTCCATCGCCCAGTTCAACCTGCGCACCTTCCTCGACAGCATTGGCCGCCCGCTGCCTGCCACCCACGACCCGGCAGCCTTCGCCAAGCTGGAGCTGGTCACCCGCCTGCAAGGCACAGCCAACAGCCTGGCCCTGGAAGACCTGGCCGTGAAGCTGGACGACAGTACCTTCAGTGGCCGTGTGGCCGTGGATGACTTTGCCAAGCAGGCCCTGCGCCTGCAGCTGAAGGGCGATACCTTCGACGCAGACCGCTACCTGCCAGCCAAGAGCGAAGAGGCCAAGGGCGCCACTGCCGCGCGCCAGGCCGAGGTCAAGCAGCAAGAGGCCAGCGCCGTGGCCGGTGCCGGTGCCGGCACCACACCGTTGCCCAACGCCCCGACGCAGGTAGCCTGGAGCGACGACAAGCTGCTGCCGGTCGACCGCCTGCGCGTTCTCGACCTGCAAGCCGACCTGGCCTTTGGCTCGCTGACCCTGAACAAGCTGCCGATCGCAGACGCCCAGCTCAAGGCCCTCGGCCAGGGCGGCCTGCTGACCCTGCAAACCCTGCGTGGCGAGCTGTACAACGGCACCTTCGAGGCCAAGGGCACGGTCGACGTGCGCCCTGCCGTACCGCAACTGGGTGTGAACACCAACATCCAGCGCGTGCCGGTAGAGCACTTCATCAAGACCGAAGGCAAGGACCAGGTACCACCGGTGAAAGGCCTGCTGACCCTGACCAGCGACCTGACCGCCACCGGCAACAGCCAGAAAGCCCTGGTCGACACCCTCAACGGGAGCGCCAACTTCACCATCAATGACGGTGTGCTGGTCAACGCCAACCTGGAACAGCAACTGTGCCAGGCCATCGCCACCCTTAACCGCAAGACCCTGAGCGGCGAGCCACGCGGCAAGGACACCCCGTTCCAGGAACTGCGCGGCAGCCTGGTGGTGCGTAATGGCGTTGCCAGCAACCCAGACCTCAAGGCGCGCATCCCGGGCCTGACCGTCAACGGCCATGGCGACCTCGACCTGCGCGTGCTGGGCATGGACTACAACGTCGGCGTGATCGTTGAAGGCGACCAGCGCGCCATGCCGGACCCGGCCTGCCAGGTCAACGAACGCTATGTGGGTGTTGAAGTGCCCCTGCGCTGCCGTGGCCCGCTGGAACTCGGCGCCAAGGCCTGCCGCCTGGACCAGGGCGGTATGGGTAAGGTTGCCGCCAAGCTGGCTGGCGACCGCCTGAAAGACAAGATCGATGAAAAGCTCGAAGAGAAACTCGGAGACAAAGTGAGCCCGGAAATAAAAGACGCACTCAAGGGGCTGTTCAAGCGATGAGCCCCGAGCAGTTCTCCAGCGCTGTGCTGGACTGGTATGACGAGCACGGCCGGCACGACCTGCCCTGGCAACAGGGCATCACCCCGTACCGGGTGTGGGTGTCGGAAATCATGTTGCAGCAGACCCAGGTCAGCACCGTGCTCAACTACTTCGACCGGTTCATGCAGGCCCTGCCGACCGTGCAGGCCCTGGCCGAGGCGCCGGAGGACGAAGTGCTGCACCTGTGGACGGGGCTGGGCTACTACACCCGCGCACGTAACCTGCAAAAGGCTGCAAAGATCGTCGTCGAGCAACATGGCGGCGAATTCCCGCTCAGTGTCGAGAAGCTCACCGAGTTGCCCGGCATCGGCCGCTCCACCGCCGGCGCCATCGCCAGCATCAGCATGGGCATTCGCGCGCCGATCCTGGACGGTAACGTCAAGCGCGTGCTGGCCCGCTACACCGCCCAGGCCGGCTACCCTGGCGAGCCCAAGGTGGCCAACCAGCTGTGGGCCACGGCCGAGCGTTTTACACCGCTGCAGCGCGCCAACCATTACACCCAGGCCATGATGGACATGGGTGCCACGCTGTGCACCCGCAGCAAGCCCAGTTGCCTGATCTGCCCGTTGCAGCGCGGCTGCGAGGCGCACCTGCACGGCGAAGAAACCCGCTACCCAGAGCCCAAGCCGCGCAAGTCGCTGCCGCAACGGCGCACGCTGATGCCACTGCTGGCCAACCACGAAGGCGCCATCCTGCTTTATCGCCGCCCATCCAGCGGCCTCTGGGGTGGTTTGTGGAGCCTGCCGGAGCTGGACGACCTGGCACAGCTCGACGACCTGGCCTATCAGCACGGCCTGCGCCTGGCAGGCAGCCGGGCCATGGCAGGCCTGACCCATACCTTCAGCCACTTCCAGCTGGCCATCGAGCCCTGGCTGGTGCACGTCGACTTGGTCGGCGAGCACGTGGCCGAGGCCGACTGGCTCTGGTATAACCTCGCCACCCCGCCGCGCCTGGGCCTTGCTGCCCCGGTGAAAAAGCTGCTTGAACGCGCGGCCGACGAACTGATTGCAGGAGACGCCCGATGACCCGCACCGTGATGTGCCGCAAGTACAAAGAAGAACTGCCAGGCCTGGAGCGCCCGCCCTACCCCGGCGCCAAGGGCCAGGACATCTTCGAACACATCTCGCAGCAAGCCTGGGCCGACTGGCAGAAGCACCAGACCATGCTGATCAATGAAAAGCGCCTGAACATGATGAACGCCGAGGACCGCAAATTCCTTCAGGCAGAGATGGACAAGTTTTTCGCCGGCGAAGAATACGCCCAGGCGGAAGGCTACGTTCCACCGGCCGAATGACCCCAAAAATCGTAAGCGACGGAATTAATTTAAAATTTTTTCAAAAAGTCGTTGACGAGCGGTCCGGAAATCTATTTAATTCACCTCGTCGCCCAGATAGCTCAGTCGGTAGAGCAGAGGATTGAAAATCCTCGTGTCGGCGGTTCGACTCCGTCTCTGGGCACCACCTTCAGCTTCTGGTGGTTGCAAAGTTACCCGAAGCGACAACAAGAAACCCGCCTAGTGCGGGTTTTTTGTTGTCTGTGATTTTTGCTCATTGACCAGCATCAAATAGCCATCACTCGCTCACCTTCATAATCGAAGACGGACATCCGTATCGACTAGCAAGGACCTCCATGAGCTGTCTCTTATACACAACTCCGAGCCCACGA